>JALWQC010000344.1 GCA_027080755.1 Paracoccaceae bacterium | reverse complement strand
GGCAATAGAACAGCTGCTCGTCATCCACCTTGGAGGTCGTGGCCTCGTGTTCCACGCGGCTGGAGTTGTTCTTGCATTCGATATAGGGCACCGTATGGGCGCCGCATTTGTCCCCGATCAGCAGGCTGTCGCACTGGGTGTAATTGCGCGAGTTTTTGGCCTTCGGGTGCATGGAGACCAGCCCGCGATAGGTGTTTTGCGCCTTGCCGGCGGAAATCCCCTTGGACACGATCCGGCTTTTGGTGTTTTTGCCCAGATGGATCATCTTGGTGCCGGTGTCGGCCTGCTGCATGTTGTTGGCAATCGCGATGGAGTAAAACTCCCCCTGTGAATCGTCGCCGCGCAGGATGCAGGACGGGTATTTCCATGTAACCGCCGAGCCGGTTTCCACCTGCGTCCACATCACCTTGGCCCGGTCGCCGCGGCAATCGGCACGTTTGGTGACGAAATTGTAAATCCCGCCCTTGCCGTTTTCATCGCCCGGATACCAGTTCTGCACGGTGGAATATTTCACATCCGCGTCTTCCATGATCACGATTTCCACCACCGCCGCATGCAGCTGCGCCACGTCGCGTTTGGGGGCGGTGCAGCCTTCCAGATAGGACACCTGCGCGCCCTTGTCGGCGATGATCAGCGTGCGCTCGAACTGGCCGGTATTTTCGGCGTTGATGCGGAAATAGGTGGACAGCTCCATCGGGCATTTCACGCCCTCGGGGATATAGACGAAGGACCCGTCGGAAAACACGGCCGAATTGAGCGTGGCGTAATAGTTGTCCGAGGCCGGCACGACCGAGCCGAGGTATTTCTTCACCAGATCGGGATATTTCTGCACCGCCTCGGAAATCGGCATGAAAATCACGCCGGCCTTTGACAGTTCTTCCTGAAAGGTGGTGCCGACGGAAACGGAATCAAAGACCGCGTCCACGGCGACCTTGCGGCCCTCGGCGGGGATGTCCTCGGCGCCTTCGACACCGGCCAGGATCATCTGTTCCTTCAGCGGAATCCCCAGTTTTTCGTATGTCGCCAGCAGTTTCGGGTCCACATCGTCCAGCGATTTGGGCTTTTCCAGCATGGATTTGGGGCGGGCATAGTAATACTGGTCCTGGAAATCGATTTCCGGGTAATCGACCATGGCCCAGTCCGGCTCTGTCATTTGCAGCCAGCGGCGATAGGCGGCCAGGCGCCAGTCCAGCAGCCATTCCGGTTCGTTGTTCTTTTCGGAAATCAGGCGCACGATATCCTCGTTCAGGCCCTTGGGCGCGAATTCGGTTTCGATATCGGTTTCAAAGCCGTATTTGTATTTCTCGCCAACAGTCTTGACGGTATCGACAGTTTCCTGCTCGATCCCTTCCTTGGCGATATCCTCGTTCACAGCCATCCGGCGTTCCTTCCTTATGCCGCGCGTTTCTTGAAACGGCGGTAGTGTTCAATCCATGTGCGGGCAAAGCTTTCGACCTGCCCGCGGGTTGTTTCCAGCCCCAGCGACACGCGGATCGCGCTGCCGGCGGTAATCTCGTCCACCCCCATGGCCTGCAAAACACGCGAGGCCCTGACCTTGCCGCTGGAACAGGCCGAACCTGCGGAAACCGCGAAACCGGCCAGATCCATCTGCATGACCTGCGTTTCGCCTTTCCAGCCCTTTACAGCAAAATAGGTGGTGTTGGGCAGGCGTTTAACCCCCTGCCCGAAAATTTCGATATCTTCGGCCGCCGCTTCCAGCGTGCCTTCCAGCCAGTCGCGCAGCTCTGCCACCGCGTCCCAGCGGCCCTGGTCCACGTCACGCGCCGCCGCTTCGGCCGCAGCGCCCATGCCGGCAATGCCGATCACGTTTTCCGTCCCCGAGCGCCGCCCCATTTCCTGCCCGCCGCCGCGCAGTTGCGCGTCCACCTCCAGCCCCTGACGCACCAGCAGCGCGCCAACGCCCTTCGGTCCGCCGAATTTATGGCCCGATACCATCGCCCGTTCCGCACGGCTCCAGTCGAAACCGTAGGGGATCTTGCCAAAGGCCTGCACCGCGTCACAAAAGCCCAGCCCCTCGGGCAGGTCATGGATAACGCCGGTCTCGGAATTGACCGCCTGTAGCGCCGTGTTCCTGGGATCCTCGGCACGCACAAAACCGTTGTGATCCGCATGCAGCGCCGCACGCGCCCATGTGCTGACGCAATCATGTTCCACACCGGCGCACAGATACCCCTGGTCACGCAGGGCCAGCGCCGCGGCTTCGGTCGCGCTGCCGGTGAACACGATGTCCGCCCCCGCCGCGCCCAAGGCATCACTTAGCTGCCGGCGCGCGGTTTCCACTATCGCCTTGGCCGCCCGCCCCTCGGCATGGACCGAGGACGGGTTGCCCAGCACATCCATCGCCTTCAGCATGGCGGCGCGGGCCTCGGGGCGCAGCGGAGTCGTGGCGTTATAATCAAGGTAAACGCGGCTCATTCGTCGACCAGCTCCACAAAGGCGGGCACAGCCGGACAGGGGGCCAGTTCGTCGCCGGTGATGTCGGACAGGCGGGTCTGGTGCAGGAAAACATAGACATGCGCCGACAGACGTTCCCACAGCTTTTCGGTCAGCTGCTGCGCCTCGGCGCCCTGGTCGCCCCCGCTGGCCCCGGCCCCGCGCGCCATCGCATCCATCGTTTCATCCACCGCACACAGGATTTCCGAGACGCGGATCTCTGTCGTCGGCTTGGCCAGACGATAGCCCCCGCCCGGCCCGCGCACGCTTTCGACAATCTCGGCGCGGCGCAGTTTGACGAAAAGCTGCTCCAGATAGGCCAGCGAGATCGCCTGCCGCTCCGAAATTTCCGACAGGGAAATCAGGCGGTCCTTGCCCTCGTGGGCCAGATCGACCAGCGCAATCATCGCATAGCGGCCCTTGGTGCTGAGTTTCATGGCGCGTTCCCCAAGCGAAAGGTTGACGCAAGCCGTTTCAGGGCTTACTTCAATTGACAACATAACCCGGGGCGCGGACCCCGAAGTTAGAATTCTTCTAGGTTGATTGACAAAATAAGTCAAGCATTCAATCGGCCATAATATACTGGAGCAAGACTGCATGCCCGAGGTTATCTTTCCCGGCCCCGAGGGCCGACTCGAAGGTCGTTACCACCCCCAGAAAGCCAAGGACGCCCCCATCGCCATCATCCTGCCCCCCCATCCCCAGCATGGCGGCACGATGAACAACAAGCTGACGCACAACCTGCATTACACCTTCCACAAAATGGGCTTCACCTGCCTGCGCTTCAACTATCGCGGCGTCGGGCGCAGCCAGGGCGAATATGACGAGGGCGTGGGCGAGCTGTCCGATGCCGCCGCCGCGCTCGACTATCTGCAGGCCATGAACCCCAATGCCAAGCATTGCTGGGTCGCCGGCTTCCAGTTCGGGGCGTGGATCGGGATGCAGCTGCTGATGCGGCGGCCGGAAATCTCGGGGTTCATCTCGGTGGCCCCGCCGGCCAATATGTATGACTTCAGCTTCCTCGCCCCCTGCCCCGCCTCCGGCCTGATCATCAACGGATCGCAGGATCGCGTCGTCCCCCCCGAACCGGTCGAGGAACTGGTAAACAAACTGCACGACCAGAAAGGCATCACCATCACCCACGAGGTAATCGAGGGCGCCGGCCACTTCTTCGACCCCGGCATGGACGAAATGCTGGAGCTGGTAGACAGCTACGTGCGCCGCCGGATGACGGAAACCACGCGCTAGGCGTAGACCCTGAGGCAGCAATTGCAAAGCAATGGCGTTCACTGGCAGGCCATGAGGCAAAATACAGCCGAAACGCTATAGCCCCCCCTCCGGCCGCCCCCCCTTGCGGCGACGGAGGGAGACGGGAGCAAAAACCGGGCAGCGCGCAACCGGAACGCGGGGTGGGGCTTGTGGTGGGTGACCTCGTGATGCTACCTATGGGAGAATTTTTCTTGCCCCCCGCGTGGATATATTAACCTTATTT
>JALWQC010000343.1:2585-3949 GCA_027080755.1 Paracoccaceae bacterium | reverse complement strand
GAATCCGCCCTGCGTCGTTTTTAGCCTTTGATTCGTCGCTATTTTGCTGTAAAAGAACCGGCACTGCAAAACTCATTGACGGTATGGACCGACGCACATGACACATGAACACACACAGACCACGAGTCTGTCTTTCGAATTTTTCCCCCCTCACAATGCACAGGCAACAGCGCGGCTGTGGCGATCTGTCGAACGGCTGGCCCCGCTTGGCCCGAAATATGTTTCGGTGACCTATGGCGCCGGCGGCAGCACGCGCGAACGCACCATGTCCGCGATCAAAACCATTCAGGAACGCGCGCGCCTGAACGTGGCCGGCCATCTGACGGTGGTGGGCGCCAGCCGCGACGAAACGCTGGAGGTGGCGCGCACCTACGCCCGCAACGGCGTGCGCCGGATTGTGGCGCTGCGCGGGGATGCGCCCAAGGGGCAGGAGTTTTTCACCCCCCACCCCGAGGGCTTCAAAAACGCGGCAGAGCTGGTCGCCGGCCTGCAAGAGGTCGGGGATTTCGACATTTCTGTCGCCGCCTACCCCGAAAAACACCCCGACTCCCCGTCGATGAAGGCCGATATCGACAACCTCAAACGCAAGATCGACGCGGGCGCCAGCAGCGCCATCACGCAGTTTTTCTTTGATAACGAGGATTTCTACCGCTTCCGCGACGCCGCCGCTGCCGCCGGCATCACCGCCCCGATCATTCCGGGCATCCTGCCGGTGGAAAACTTCACCCGCATGGTGAATTTCGCCAACCGCTGCCACGCCAGCGTGCCGGACTGGATGCACCAGGCCTTTGGTAACGCGGGCGAGGATGCGGACACCCTGGCCACCGCCATCTGTGCCGAGCAATGCGACGATCTGCAGGCCAACGGCGTGGACCATCTGCACTTCTACACCCTCAACAACCCCGATCTGGTCTATAACGTCTGCCGCGCGCTGGGGTTTGAAACCGTCGGCGTCGGGATCGCGAACGAGGTGGCCTAAACCGCGTTGCGGGGCTATGCTGGCGGAATGAGATACCTTGCCATTCTGCTGCTGGCCCTGCTGCCCGCCCTTGCCCGCGCCGGCGCCCTGCCCCATGACGCGGCGCTGCAGGGCGTGACCCCGCCCGCCGGAACCCTGTGGTTCGGCGGCTATGTCGGGCGCCAGATCGGCGTCTATCAGGACATCGAAGTCGTAACGGAGCCGGAAATCACCGCCTATGAAACCCTGGTCGGGCATCGCGTGGCCTGGGTCTATTTCAGCAACAACTGGTTCCTGTCGCGCCGCTTTCCCGCCGGCAAGGCGATCTGGATCCGCGACCACGGGGCCGTGCCTTTTGTGCGGCTGATGCTGCGCTCGGACGACCGGCCCGACCACGCAGAGCCCC
>JALWQC010000343.1:0-2575 GCA_027080755.1 Paracoccaceae bacterium | reverse complement strand
GAGCCCCTGTTCACCCCCGCCGCCATCGCGCGCGGGGATTTCGACGGTGATCTGGAAAAATGGATGCGCGCCGCCGCCGCCTTCGGCACCCCCTTGCTGGCGGAATACGGGACCGAGGTCAACGGCGCCTGGTTTCCCTGGAACGGGCGCTGGCACGGGCAGGCGCAGGGCGCCGCCGATTTCGCCGCCGCCTATCGCCACATCATTGATCTGGCACGGCGGAACGGGGCCTCCAACATTGTCTGGGTGTTTCATGTCAACCATGTGGACGACCCGGAAACGGACTGGAACCGGTTTGAAAACTATTACCCCGGGGACGAGTGGATCGACTGGATCGGGGTGTCGCTTTACGGCGCGCTCAGCCCGTTCGAAACCTATACCATTCCTTTCACAGACGTTGACAACGCCCTGAAACGCATCGAAAAAATGGCGCCGGACAAGCCCGTCATACTGGCCGAGACCGGGACCGACGTGCGCAACCCCCGCGCCCCCGCCGCCCCCTGGGCCGAGGCCGCCTTCGCCGCCCTGTTTTCCAACCGCTGGCCGCAGCTGGCCGGCTTTACATGGTGGAACGAATACTGGGAAAACGGCGACGATCCGGCCCGCGCCACGGACCTGCGCGTGCAGTCGAACCCGGATCTGGTGGCTGTCTTCCGCCGCGCCCTGCAAAATCCCCGCATCGCGCCATAAGGCGTAGACCCAAGCAATATTTCAAACCGCTTCTTGCGCCGGAGGGGTTTCCGCTATACCTTATGGACAAACACCGCGGCGATTTCGCGCGCGGAAGAGATTGGCTAAATACAATGACGAAGCGTCATTCCCAGACCGCACGGGGTAAATCCGGCGGCGGGCGGGCTGTGGCTGGCAGAAATGCCGTGAAAAAAAGCAAGCCGCTGTATGCCGCGCTGGACCTCGGGACCAACTCCTGCCGGATGCTGATAGCAGAGCCGGACGGGACCCGTTTTCATGTCGTGGACGCATTTTCCAAATCGGTGCGGCTGGGGCTGGATCTGGAACGCACGGGGGCCTTGTCGCGCGCGGGTATCAACCGCACCATGCAGGCCCTGCACGTCTGTTCGCACAAGCTGCGCAAGCTGGGGGTGGAAAACACCCGTCTGGTCGCGACCGAGGCCTGCCGGCG
This sequence comes from Paracoccaceae bacterium, assembly GCA_027080755.1. Classification (GTDB taxonomy): domain Bacteria; phylum Pseudomonadota; class Alphaproteobacteria; order Rhodobacterales; family Rhodobacteraceae; genus NORP23. Next base: position 1,434 of record JALWQC010000343.1, on the reverse strand, counting down.
CGCCACCAACGGCGAACAGTTCATGCGCCGCATCCGCTCCGAAACCGGGTTGGAGCTTGAAATCATCGACCCCTCGGAAGAGGCCCGCCTCGCCGTCGTCAGCTGCGCCCCCCTGCTGGAGCCGCAGGCCGAACAGGTGATGGTCGTGGACATCGGCGGGGGATCAACCGAACTGGTGTGGATCGACCTGTCGGCCGTCGCACCGGAAAACCGCCGCCGCGCCATGATCGGCCTGCGTCCGGGCAGCAACGACATCGCCCTGCCCGACGGGGCCAGGGTGGTGGACTGGATTTCCGTTCCGCTGGGCGTCGCCACCCTGATGCAGCGTTTTTCCGACGTGCAGGAGGACGGCGCGAAATTCGCCCTGATGTCCTGCTATTTCGAGGAATCGCTGGAGGATTTCACCCCCTATCAGGATCTGGTGCATGCGGATGTGATCGACAAGCTGCAGATCATCGGCACCTCGGGGACGGTGACGACGCTGGGCTCCATGCATCTGGGCCTGCGCCGCTATGACCGCACCAAGGTAGACGGCTTGCGCATGCGGGCGCAGGATGTGGACGATGTGGTGGAACGGTTTCTGGATCTGGGGCCGGAAGGACGGCGCGCCGAACCGGGCATCGGGCGCGACCGGGCGGAGCTGATCATGTCCGGCTCGGCGATTTTGCAGACCTTGCTGCGGATCTGGCCGACGGAATACCTGCGGGTTGCCGACCGGGGCCTGCGCGAGGGAATGTTGTTTTCAATGATGGATGCGGACGGGGTTTGGGATAATCATGGCAAAGGGTAAAAAACCGACGGGGAATACCTCGGGGCGGGGACAGCGGGACCTGAAGGTGCGGGTGAAATCCGCCAAGGGGCGCAAGCTGTCGTCCACCTTGTGGCTGGAGCGCCAGCTGAACGACCCCTACGTCAAACGCGCGCAGGCCGAGGGCTATCGCGGCCGCGCCGCCTTCAAGATCAAGGAGCTGGACGAACGCTTCGGCTTTCTGGTGCCCGGGGCGCGGGTTGTCGATCTGGGCTGTGCGCCCGGGGGCTGGTGTCAGGTGGCCGTGGACAGGGTGAACGCCCTTGGCGAGAAAAAGGGCAAGAAGACCGGCACGGTTCTGGGCATCGATCTGCAAGAGGTGGAGCCGATTGCCGGCGCCGAAATCCATGTGCTGGACTTTCTGGAAGAAGGCGCCGACGACCGCGTCAAGGAATGGCTGGGCAGCAAGGCCGATGTGGTGATGTCGGACATGGCGGCCAGCGCCTCGGGGCATAAACAGACGGACCATTTGCGCATTGTGGCGCTGGTAGAGGCGGCGATCTATTTCGCGCTCGACGTGCTGGAAGAGGGCGGCACCTTCGTGGCCAAGGTTCTGGCCGGCGGGGCCGAGGCGGATCTGTTGTTGCTGCTGAAGAAGAATTTCGACAAGACGATCCACGTCAAAC
>JALWQC010000342.1 GCA_027080755.1 Paracoccaceae bacterium | reverse complement strand
GCGTAATCGACCCCGCATACCACCCGCCCGTCGCTGTATTTGTGCGGATTGACGTAGGTCACCGTGAAATGCGTGTTGCCGTCATAAAGCGCATATTTTCCGGCGCAGACATTTTCGGGCGCGACCGGACGGATCAGCATGTAAATCAGGGTCATCGGGTCCACCGTATTGCGCTGGCTGGCCATATTGGCCGGCTGCGGCGTGGGCGGCTGGGTCGTGACAGAGACAACCCTGTTGCCGGAATAGCGGATCTCTACCGCGCGGTTGTCGCTTTTCTCGTGGATTTTTGCCGTATAGAGCGCGGGCAGCAGATGCCAGTGGTTGCTTGCATCCCCCTTGGCGGCATAGGTGTATTTCAGATCGTAAACAGCCCCGGCCAGGCCGGTCGTGTGCAATTCTCCGGTGGTTTCATAGGCTTTTGCGTCCTCGCGACCGGTGATCCGCATTTCCCCGATCTTGGCGATACCTAGTTTAATGTTGAACAAATAGTCGATAGATTCAGCCGCAACCGGCCCCGCGCCGGCCAGAAAAACGCCGGCCAACAGGCTGCCCGTTAATGCGATATTGCGAAACATATGTATCCCCTATGGCTTTAACACTTTGTCAACATATGGCATTGTCACGCTATATCAAAGCCTTCCCTGACCTTCTGGGCCGATTATTGCCATGACCAACAGACCCGACATCCATTCCTGGACCCGCGATATCCTTTCAGGGGACCGCCGCGCCCTGTCGCGTGCGATCACGCTGGTGGAATCCACGCGGCCGGATCATCGCGAACAGGCGCAGGCTTTGTTGCAGGAACTGGCCAAATCGGGGCGGCAGGCTCTGCGTATAGGTTTGTCCGGCACGCCGGGTGTCGGGAAATCCACCTTTACCGAGGCATTCGGCATGAATCTGGTCGCCGCCGGCCTGCGCATTGCCGTGCTGGCGGTGGATCCGTCCTCGGCGCGCTCGGGGGGCTCCATTCTGGGGGATAAAACCCGCATGGACCGGCTTAGCCGCGAGCCGTCCGCCTTTATCCGCCCCTCGCCCAGCCAGTCGGCCCTTGGCGGGGTGACACGGCGCACGCGCGAGACGATCCAGCTGTGCGAGGCGGCCGGATTCGACGTGGTAATTGTCGAAACTGTCGGCGTCGGTCAGTCCGAAACCATGGTGGCCGATATGACCGATGTCTTTGCCCTTCTGCTGGCGCCGGCGGGCGGGGATGAATTGCAAGGGGTCAAGCGCGGCATCATGGAAATCGCCGATATTATCCTTGTAAACAAGGCCGATGGTGATCTTCTGGCACAGGCCACGCGCACCTGTGCGGATTATGCGGGGGCCTTGCGGTTGTTGCGAAAACGCCCGCAGGATCCCGCGGATTTCCCCAAGGCCATGACCGTTTCCGCCCTGACCGGCGCCGGTCTGGATACCGTCTGGCAGGAAATCACCGCCCTTGTCGCCTGGCGTCGGGAAACGGGTATTTATGATGAACGCCGCGCCGCGCAGGCCCTGATCTGGTTCCGGCACGAGGTCGAAAACGGCTTGCTGGCCCGCCTGAAATCCGATCCGGCTGTGCAACGGCTCTGGGCGGCGCTGGAGGCGGATGTGCACGACGGAAAATTGCCGCCCGGGGTGGCCGCGGCGCGGGTTATCGACCTGTTTGCAAATAAACACGCCGAATCCCTTGACCAATCCTCCAGTCCGTCCTAAAGAAGCGCTTCGAATTCCGGTGCCGCTTTCGTTGGCATCCCTGTGAGCTGAAAAGGACACCAACATGTCTCGTCGTTGTGAACTGACTGGTAAGGGCGTTATGACTGGCAACAATGTCAGCCACGCCAACAACAAAACCAAGCGGCGCTTTTTGCCGAACCTGAATGATGTAACGCTGGCGTCTGATGCGCTGGGCCGTTCCTTCAAATTCCGTATTTCCGCTGCGGCCCTGCGCACGGTCGATCACCGTGGCGGGCTTGACGCCTTTCTGGCCAAAGCCAAGGACAGCGATCTGTCTCCGGCGGCCCTGAAGGTCAAAAAAGAAATCGCCAAGGCATCCGCCGCCGCGTAAGTCTTTGAAGTTTCCGAATATTCAGCCCCGTTGACGCCTGTCAGCGGGGTTGCTGCATTTCGCCCTATACAAACGGTTTCACTCGGTGCATAAGTTTTGCAAATGAAACGTTTGTCATCGATCTTTCTGCTCTTTCTGGCCCTGTCCCTGACCGTGGGAGAGGCCGGCGCCTCTTACAACCAGGCGCGGATGGCCGGTGCGCGCAGCGTGACGATCTGTTCGTCCTATGGCGGCACGCAGGAGCTTCGTATCGGGGCGAACGGGCGGCCCCTGCCTGCGTCGGGTCAGCATAACCACAGTTGTTGCCTGTTCGTGGCCAATGCCACCCCGCCGGTATTTGTAGCCCTTCTGCCCCGCATGTTGCGTTTGCAGGATGTGGTGGTTCCCGAAGGCCGAATCGCGACGGTAACGCACCACTATTATGCCAGGGCGCGCTCTCCTCCGGTTGTTGTTTAGCTTCAAACCAAACTTCAACCGAATACTGTAAGGAGAGTAGAAATGACTCTGAAAAATATCGTGGCTGCGGCCTTTTCCCTCGTTCTGATCGCCGGTTCTGCCATGGCAGGAACTATAGAAATCGAAGATGCCTACGCCCGCGCAGCCAGCCCTGTCGCAAAATCAGGCGCGGCGTTTATGCACATTTCGAACAATGGCGATGTTGATGACCGTCTTGTTGCGGTCAAGACCGATGTTGCCAGATCGCCGCAGTTGCACACCCATATTATTGAGGACGGCATTGCCAAAATGCGCGAAGTCCCCGAAGGGTTTGTGATTCCGGCCCATGGCACAACCGTTCTGAAACGCGGTGGCCTGCACATCATGCTGATTGGTCTGACAAAGCCGTTTATCCAGGGCGAAACCATCACCCTGACTCTGGTGTTTGAAAAAGCGGGCGAAATCACGGTCGTGGTTCCGGTCGATAATGAGCGTCACGATGAAATGGGCATGGAGATGGAAGGCATGAAAATGGACGGGGACAGTATGTCCAACATGGATTCTGCGGCCCCCTCCAACTAACCCTGTTGCCCTCCGGTTCTGGCCGGGGGGCACAACGTCACGAAAAATCTCCTTTTCAAAAAACGTGACGGTGATAGGCTCCGACCAACGCCCGCAACAGACGGGCAACACCCGATGGAGGAGCCACAATGAACATGATGCAAGCGTTTCCGCTGACCGTTGACCGCATTATCGATCACGCCGCAAAATACCACGCCAACCGCGAAATCCTCAGCCGCTCGATAGAGGGGCCAATCACGCGCACCACCTGGAAAGAATCCCGCGATAAATCGCTGCTTTTTGCACAGGCGCTTGTCGGTATGGGGGTGAAAAAGGGGGATGTGATCGGCGTGATGGCCTGGAATACGGCCCGTCATATGGAGGTCTGGTTCGGGATCCCGGGGGCAGGGGCGGTTAACCATACCCTGAACCCGCGCCTGTCGATCGACCAGCTGATCTATATCATTAACCATGCGGAGGATAAAATCCTCGTCGTGGATTTTGACCTGCTCCCCCTGATTGCCGCTGTCTGGGACAAGCTGGAAACGGTCGAGCATGTCATCGTCATGACCGATCGGGAGCATATGCCCGACAGCCCCGTTCCAAACCTGATCTGTTACGAGGATCTGCTGGCCGAACAGGACGGAAACTTCCACTGGGTGCCTGTGGATGAAAACGACGCCTGCGGACTTTGTTATACTTCTGGAACAACCGGCCACCCGAAAGGGGTGGTTTATACGCACAGATCGAACACTTTGCACGCCATGTCCAGTGCCATCCCCGATATGATCGGGCTTTCCTCGAATGACCGGATTATGCCGGTTGTGCCGCTGTTCCACGCCAATGGCTGGTCCGTTGGCTATACCGCGCCGCTGGTCGGGGCCAGTATGGTTATGCCCGGGCGCGATATGACGGCGGCGGGCCTGTATGAAATG
>JALWQC010000341.1 GCA_027080755.1 Paracoccaceae bacterium | reverse complement strand
CCTTTGCCCGCAATTTTTCCCGCCTGAGCGACATCCCGATCACTTTCTGGGACGAACGCCTGTCCACCGTCGCCGCCGAGCGCGCCCTGCTGGAGGCCGACACCTCGCGCCGCCGCCGTGCCGAGGTCATCGACCATGTCGCCGCCGGTTATATCCTGCAAGGGTTGCTGGACCGTCTGGCCGTCATCGGGCGCGAAAATGTCTGACATCTGGCAGCGCGACGAGGTGGATTCCCCCTGCGTAAAACTCTGCGCCCTGCATCCGGCCGAAGGCATTTGCGTCGGCTGCTACCGCACGGGCGCGGAAATCGCCGCCTGGTCGGAAATGTCCCCGCAGGAGCGCCGTGATCTGATGGAAACCCTGCCGGAACGGGCGGGGCGGCTGAAAAAACGTCGTGGCGGACGGCGGCGGGTAACCAACCGTTAACTTTTCCCCGATAGCCTGCAACCGGACGCCTTGATATTCGGCACCTAACCCGTTAATATTATTGTTTGTTCATGGTTTTCGGGTACTAACGCAGCACAAGACAGGAAAAACGACCGATGCAACTATGGGCCATAATACTGATCATCTATTTGATCGGCGCCTATTTGTTTCGCGACAATTTTTCCGACATTATTTTCCACACCGAAAACGGCTGGTGGATGTCGTTGCTGGCCTTCGGGCTGATCGGCTCCGCTTTTGCGGGGGTGATACGGAACCTTTTCGGCTTCCTTTCCGAAGACAAACACCGGATATTGCACGGAATGGTGGTGCTGGCCTGCATCGGCGGAATCGAATATCTGAACGCCGAATATACCAACGCCGCCAAGGTCAAAACCGGGGAAACCGCCGCCCTTGCCATGACCCGGGGGGAGGCATCGTTGCGCCGCTCCTGGGACGGGCATTACCGCGCTATCGCACAGATTGACGGGGCGGATGTGGGCGTGATGATCGACACGGGGGCCTCGCTGGTTTTGCTGCGCAATGATGATGCCGTGCGCATGGGGCTGGACATGGAATCGCTGGATTTCTCGACTCCGTTAACCACGGCAAACGGAAAATCCTTTGTCGCCCCGCTGGTGCTGGACACCCTGACCGTCGGGGATGTAACCGTGCATGATATCCGCGCCGCCGTCGCCGAACCGGGGGCGCTGCATTCCTCGCTTCTGGGGATGAGCTTCATTGAATCGCTAAGCGAGGCCGTGATCCAGAAGGACCACATGATCCTGCGTCAATAGCCCAGCGCCTTGCGCATCATATTGGCCGCCATCAGCAGGATAAACAGGGCAAAAACCCGTTTCAACGGCTTGGGATCCATAGCATGGGCCAGCCTGACGCCCAGCGGCGCCGTGATCAGCGTCATGGAAACAACAATGGCAAAGGCCGGCAGATTCACCAGACCCAGCGTCATCGGCGGCTTGCCCGCCATCCCCCAACCCGACAGCAAAAACCCGATAACCGAGGGCACGGCAATCGTCACACCAAAGCCGGCCGCCGTCGCCACCGCCCGATGGATCGGACGCCCGTAAAGGGTCATCAGCGGCACGCCGAAACTGCCGCCGCCGATCCCCATCAAGACGGATAAAAACCCGATCAGGGGTGAAAGGACAGCCCGCGCCACCCCCCTGGGCATGGCATTCCCCAAACGCCAGTCCGGCTTGCCGAACGCCAGATACAGGCCGACAATCCCGCCCAGCCCTGCGAACACCAGCATCAGGCTTTCGGATTTCATGCCGCGCGCGGTCAAAACACCAAGCACAGCGCCCAGCATAATCCCCGGCGCCCATCCGCGCAGAATCTCCCAATCGACGGCGCCCTTTTTATTATGCGCCAGAACCGAGCGGACAGAGGTAAAGACAATCGTCGCCAGCGAGGTCGCCACACAAATCTGCATCATTTGCGCACTGTCATACCCAAGCGACGTAAAGGCGTAATAGAACGCCGGCACCAGAACAATCCCGCCCCCGACGCCCAGCAAGCCCGCAATCACGCCGGCAACCGCCCCGATTGCCAGCAGCAGCCCGCCCATCGCCAGCAATTGTGCAAGGTCAACCGTCATCCGTATCCTCCGGTTCAATGGCAGCAAGGGCCTGCAACACCAGATCCGGCCCCGCGCCGTCTTTATGCGCCCCCTCGGACAAGATGCGCCGCCATTTTCGCGCCCCCGGCCGGCCGGCAAACGCCCCCAGCATATGGCGGGTAATCTGGTTCAGCCGGACCCCTTTCCCCAGCTGTTCGGTGATATAGGGCAGCATGTCCAGCACCGCCTGTTCGGCTGTTGTATCCACCCCGTCGTCAAAAATCCGGCGGTCGGCGGCACACAGGATTTTCGCCGGTTCATGATAGGCCGTGCGCCCGATCATCACCCCGTCCACACCGGCTGCCAGATGCGCCTCGGCCGCCTCGAGCGAGGTTACGCCACCGTTCAGGCAAATCTCGGTCGCCGGAAACAGACGTTTCATCGCATAAACCAGTTCGTAATCCAGCGGCGGAACATCGCGGTTTTCCTTGGGGCTAAGGCCCTGCAGCCACGCCTTGCGGGCATGGATCGTGAAGCTGCGCACACCGGCGGCGGACACCTGCGCCAGAAACTCCGGCAGGACCTCGGCAGGGTTCTGGTCATCCACACCGATACGGCATTTCACGGTAATTTCCGCCCCGTCAGAGGCCCGCCCCATCGCCGCGACACAGGCCGCCACAAGCGGCGCGTTTTCCATCAAAACCGCACCGAAACTGCCCGATTGCACCCGGTCCGAGGGGCAACCGACATTCAGGTTGATCTCGTCATAGCCGTAATCGCAGGCGATCCGCGTTGCCTCGGCCAGTTGCGCAGGATCGGAGCCGCCCAGCTGCAAAGCCAGCGGATGTTCAACCTCGTTATAGCCCAGCAGGCGGTCACGATCCCCGTGGATCACCGCCTGCGCTGTCACCATTTCGGTATAAAGCAGCGTGTGGCGGCTAAGCAGCCGGTGGAAAACGCGGCAATGCCGGTCGGTCCAGTCCATCATCGGGGCGACGGAAAGTTTACGGTTTATCTGCATCGGTCCTTCCCTATCGGGTTTTGCCCCTGATAGCGCACCGCGCCCCGATTGGCGAGGGGGTCAGGCCCCTACCCCGCACGCAACAACATTCCGAACAGATCCCGCGGGGTATCGGGGTCGGCCAGCATGTCGAGTTCCTCGTAACAGCCGGTCGTGTCCAGCTGGTCGCGGATATAGCGCAGGGCCGAGAAATCCTCTATCGCGAAGCCGACGCTGTCGAACAGGGTGATCTGTTTGTCGTCGCGCCGCCCCTTGGCCGCGCCGGTGATAACCTGCCACAGCTCTATCACCGGATGGTTTTGCGGAAGCTGCTGGATCTCGCCCTCGATCCGGGTTTGCTCGGGGTATTCCACAAAGATATCCGAACGCAGAAGGATATCTTTGTGCAGTTCGGTCTTGCCCGGACAGTCACCGCCAATGGCATTGATATGCACGCCGGCGCCGACCATGTTGTCGGTCAGGATGGTGGCATATTGCTTGTCGGCGGTGACCGTCGTGATGATATCCGCCCCCTCCACCGCCTGCTGCGCGCTGGTGCAACGGGTGATGGTAAAGCCGAAACCTTTCAGGTTTTCCATACACTTGTCTGTCGCTTCGGGGTCAATATCGAACAGCCGCAGGTCCGTAATGCCAAGGATCGCCTTGAAGGCCAGCGCCTGGAATTCCGACTGCGCGCCGTTGCCGATCATCGCCATTGTACGCGCACCCTTCGGCGCCAGATATTTCGCCGCCATCGCCGAGGTCGCCGCCGTGCGCAGCGCCGTCAGGATGGTCATTTCCGTCAGCAACAGCGGATAGCCGGTGGCCACATCCGACAGCACCCCGAAGGCGGTCACGGTTTGCAGGCCGGATCTGGTGTTGACCGGATGGCCGTTAACATATTTGAAACCATACAATTGGCCGTCCGAAGTCGGCATCAATTCAATCACCCCGTTTTCGGAATGGGCCGCCACACGCGGGGTTTTGTCAAACTC
>JALWQC010000340.1 GCA_027080755.1 Paracoccaceae bacterium | reverse complement strand
GGCCTCTACCGGGGCCTCCCTGGCCAGCTCCACCCCGATGCGGCGGCGCGATTCATAGACGGACTGCCCGTTGATCACGCTGTCGGGGCGGGAAAAATAGACGTTTTCGAAGATGCAGAACCGCGGATTGGTCTTGTGAAAGGGAAAGACGCTCTCGATGCCGTCCTTGTCGATCACCACCATTTCGCCCGGCTCTATCTCGCGCACGAATTCCGCGCCGATGATGTCCAGCGCGCAGGTTTCCGAGGACAGCACCCAGCCGTCCCCGATCTTGCCCAGCATCAGCGGCCGCACGCCAAGCGCATCGCGCACGCCGATCAGCTTGGTGCGGGTCATGGCGACGATGGAAAACGCGCCCTCGACCCGGCGCAGCGCATCCTTCAGCCGTTCGGGGATGTTTTTCTGGATAGAGCGCGCCATCAGATGCACGATGCACTCGGAATCGGATGACGACTGGAAGATAGAGCCGCGCTCGATCAGCTCCTTGCGCAGGGCCTCGGCGTTGGTGATGTTGCCGTTATGGGCAATGGCACAGCCGCCCATGGCGAATTCGGCAAACAGCGGCTGCACGTCGCGGATCTGCGCCACCCCCTTGGAGCCCGCAGTAGAATAGCGCACGTGCCCGATCGACAGCGCTCCGGGCAGGGTTTCCATCAGGCTGGCCTTGGTGAAATTGTCGCGCACATAGCCAAAACGGCGCACGTTGGAAAATCCGGCCTCGGGGTCATAGGAGGTGATACCGCCCGCCTCTTGTCCGCGATGTTGCAGGGCATGCAGGCCGAGGGCGACGAAATTGGCCGCATCCTGCAGGCCGATTACGCCGTAAACACCGCATTCCTCGTGCAGTTTGTCGTCGTCAAAAGGGTTGGTGGACAGGGCAACGGGGGCAGAGGTCATCGGCAGGCTCGTTTGCTAGGTTGCTGTTTGGCTGCCTTATAGGGGGGAAAGCCCGCGCTGTCACCCGTTGCCGCTATAAATCAGGTACCCGACGTGGCGCTATCTGTCGCAGGCGGGGTGGCCGTCGGGGCATCGGCGGGGGCCGTGCAGCTGGCGGTCAGCTCGTTATAGGGTTTGATCAGCCAGTCGGGGATATCCGTGGGGATATATTCCTTCAGCTTTTGCTGTTGCTCGGCCAGCATGGAACGGGTTTTGGAGTTTTCAACCACGTCGAACCCCTCGCCGCCGGCAATGAAAAAGTCATAGGCCACAAGGGCCGCAACCACCAGCACCAGCCCGCGCGCGACGCCGAACAGGAACCCCAGCCCGCCGTCGATGGACCCCAGCGCCGATTTCTGGATGGCGCCGGAGATCAGCGGCGTGAACAGGGCGATCACGATCAGCGCGATGGCGAAAACGCCGGCATAGGCGGACAGAACACCCAGTTCGCAATTGTCCCCGATCAGGTCGGTCAGAACCGGAATTTCCTTGATGAAAGGCACGGCTTGCGGGGCGAAGAAGAAGGCAACAACCGCCGCGCCGACCCAGCCGGCGATGCTTAGCACTTCGCGGGTCAGGCCGCGGGAATAGGCCAGAATGGCCGAGACAAAGATCACTGCCGCGACACCGGCATCAAATAGCGTAAAATCTTCCATAATTTACCCCGTTAATTCTCGATCCGGCCAAAGCAGGTCTCGATAAAACTTACCAAGTCGTCCGACTTATGCACATTCAGGCCGCTATTCGCGACTGTTTTTATCCGTTTGGCCGTGTAGGCGCTGGAAAATCCCAGCTTTTCGGCCTCTTTTAGGCGATTTTCTGCCTGTGCGGTCGGGCGTAGCGCGCCGGACAGGCTGATTTCGCCGAAAACCACCGAATCGGGGGGCAGGGCGTGGTCCTGTCGGGCCGAAACCAGCGCCGCCGCCACGGCCAGATCCGCCGCCGGTTCCCCGATCTTGATACCGCCAGCGATGTTCAGATAGACGTCCAGCCCGCCGAAACCGATACCGCAGCGCGATTCCAGCACCGCCAGAATCATCGCCAGCCGCCCCGAATCCCAGCCCACCACCGTGCGGCGCGGGCTGGCCAGCGAGGATTGCGCCACCAGCGCCTGGATTTCCACCAGCACGGGGCGCGTGCCCTCTATCCCGGCGAAAACCACCGACCCCGAGGTCGGCTTGTCCCGCTCGCTCAAAAACAGGGCCGAGGGGTTGGTGACCTGTTCCAGCCCCGCGCCGGTCATCTCGAAAACGCCGATTTCATTGGCCGGTCCGAAACGGTTCTTGACGGCGCGCAGGATGCGGAACTGGTGGCCGCGCTCGCCCTCGAAATACAGCACCGTATCGACCATATGTTCGATGACCCGCGGGCCGGCGATCTGCCCGTCCTTGGTGACATGCCCCACCAGTATCACGGAAATCCCGCGCCGTTTGGCAAAGCTGGTCAGCTCGTGCGCGGCGGCACGGACCTGTGAAACAGAGCCGGGCGCGCTGTCCACATGGTCGGCCCACATGGTCTGGATGGAATCGATAATGGCAAGGGCAGGGCGTTCCGCATCCAGCGTGGTCAGGATGTCGCGCAGGTTTGTCTCGGCCGCCAGTTGCACCGGCGCATCCGTCAGCCCCAGCCGCGCGGCGCGCATGCGGATCTGGCTGGCGGCCTCCTCGCCCGAGACATACAGAACCTTGTGCCCCTCGCGCGCGAATTCCCCCGCCGCCTGCAACAACAGCGTGGATTTGCCGATGCCCGGATCCCCGCCCACCAGAATGGCCGAGGCCGGCACCAGCCCCCCGCCCAGCACGCGATCCAGCTCGCCAATGCCGAAATGGGCGCGTTGCAGCGGTTTGTCCTGCGCCGAAAGGCTGGACAGTTCCAGCCGCCGCCCCTTGGAGGCGCCCAGCGTTTTCCCCTTGGGACCGGCAGAGAGGGCGGCCTGCTCGCGGATGGTGTTCCATTCGCCGCAGCCGTCACAGCGTCCGGCCCATTTCTTGTGAACCGCCCCGCAGGAGGCACATACATATGTTGTCGATTTAGCCATGGCGCGGGTTTTGCCCCATTACGTCCTGAAGGGCAAGCCGAGGATCAGCGCCAGCGCGAAAATCAGCTGAAACAGCGGCAAGGCCCGGTTCCAGCCGCTTTCAAACCCTATGGCCGCCAGCGCAAAGCCCAGCAAAGCCACCCCGTTTACCTGTGCCAGCACCGGCGAGGCCATCGACAGGCTGCCCATCCCCGCCAGCGTAAACAGCGCCGCGCCGATATGGGCCACCTGCAGCGCCCCGCGTTGCAGTGCGGCCTGATAGAAAGACCACAAAAGCGCTGCGAAAACCCCCGTGCCGACCAGCACGCCGCCAAACAGCCAGCCGATCATTTCGCCCCCCGTTTCGCCAGTTCCGTTATCAGAAGCGAGGCCAGAACGCAGAAGCTGAACAGATACAGCCCCCAGGCCGTTTCCACCCGCCCGACGCCTATCCCCTTGGCAATGACGATATAGATCGCCACCAGAAACACATCCGCCATAGCCAGTTTCCCCAGCACCCCCAGCACCGGCATTACCGCCACCTTGAGCAACCCGAACTGCACCAGCGCCGTGCCGATGACCTTTATCATCGGGGCGAAAATGGCCAGAAAGCTGACCAGCAACGCCAGAAACACATCCTTTTCCCACAGGGCCTGCAGGGCGGTGATGGTGCTGACCTCGTCCAGTGAAAACCAGGGCAGCAGCCCGGTTTTGATCAGCGGCGCGAACCAGGCCAGCGGAAACAGGACCAGCAGCGATAGATTGGCAATTTTGGCGATCATCGCACCCCCCCGATCGGCCCGTCGGCGCGGGCGTGGATGAACTGGTCCAGATAGGGATCGCCGGAATGGTCCATATCCGCCACCGGACCGGTCCAGCGGATTTTGCCGTTGTGGATCATGGCGACCTTGTCGGCGATGGCGCGTACGCTGCTCATGTCATGGGTGATGGTGACGGCGGTGGCGCCCATCTCGGTGACGATGCCGCGGATCAGCTTGTTGATAACCCCCGACATGATCGGGTCGAGCCCGGTCGTCGGTTCATCGAAAAAGATGATTTC
>JALWQC010000339.1 GCA_027080755.1 Paracoccaceae bacterium | reverse complement strand
GCTCAATCTTTGACCAAGCCCTGTCCGATAACCAGAATTCATTCGCCATGATCTATCTCCTGTTTGTTTCCTCACAGGGAATCATAGATATTACACTCATTCAATAACTTGATTGGGTTTGAACCCTAGGGCGTAGACCTGTAAGCCACGAACCACCAGTTTGGCAGATTTTCGTCCCGGGCAGGCGCAGGGCCGCAGGAATAGTGGGGCTATTTCAAGGCCCCGCAACGCACTCGGGGCGGAAATCCGCCAAACCCGAAGGGCGCGATCCTCGCTTCATCTCAATGGCTCGGGCCGCTTGCAAAGGGGGCCACCCTGTGCGGCGCGTCCCAACCCATTGATATTTCGCGAGGATCGCGCTGGTGGTTCGTGGCTTACAGGTCTACGCCCTAGGCGGCCAGGCGACGCCGCAGGACGTGCCGCGGCGCTGGTGGCAGTTGCTTGGCGGGAACTGACACCCTTTACCGGCGCGCCCATCCATTGCATAACCCCGTTGAAACGAATCCAGCAGCGAGCAAAACCCATGCATGACATCCGCACCATCCGCGAAAACCCCGAAAGCTTCGACGCAGGGCTGGCCCGTCGCGGTCTGTCCGGCATGGCCGACAAGGTTCTGGCGCTGGACGAGGAACGGCGCGCCAAGATCCGCGCGGCCGAACAGGCGCTGGCGGAACGCAAGGCGGCCTCGAAGATGGTGGGGGCGGCCAAGGCCTCGGGGGACGAGGCGGAGTTCGAACGCCTGCGCGCGCTGGTCGCGGCCAAAAAGGACGAGATCGCCAAACTGGAGGAACAGGCCCGAGAGGCCGACGCCCGCCTGAACGATCTGCTGATGAGTCTGCCCAACATCCCCGCCGACGATATCCCCAACGGCGCGGACGAAAACGACAACGTGGAAATCAAACGCTGGGGCAACCCGCGCGCCTTCGACTTTGCGCCCCGGGAACATTACGAGGTAGCCGGCGCCGCCAAGGGGCTGGACTTCGAGACCGCCGCCAAGCTGTCGGGCGCGCGTTTCGTGGTGCTGAAGGGGGCAATGGTGCGCCTGCACCGCGCGCTGGGGCAGTTCATGCTGGACACCCATATCGACAAAAACGGCCTGTCCGAAACCTGGGTGCCGGTTCTGGTGCGCGACGAGGCCATGTATGGCACCGGCCAGTTGCCGAAATTCGCCGAGGATTCCTATCGCACCGAAAACGGCTGGTGGCTGATCCCCACGGCCGAGGTGCCCCTAACCAACACCGTTGCCGGTGAAATCGTTGACGAGGCCACCCTGCCCCGCCGCATGGTGGCGCTTAGCGAATGTTTCCGCTCCGAGGCCGGTTCCGCCGGTCGCGACACCGCCGGCATGCTGCGCCAGCACCAGTTCGAAAAGGTAGAGATGGTCTCGATCACCCGCCCCGAGGACAGCGATCTGGAACACGCCGAAATGACTCGCCGCGCCGAGGGCATACTGGAGGCGCTCGAAATCCCCTATCGCACCGTTGTCCTGTGCACCGGCGATCTGGGATTCGGCATGAAGAAAACCCACGACATAGAGGCCTGGCTGCCCGGCCAGAACACCTATCGCGAGATTTCCAGCGTCTCGGTGGCCGGCGATTTCCAGGCGCGGCGCATGAACGCCCGTTTCCGGCGCGACGGCGGCAAGCCGGAGTTCGTGCATACGCTCAACGGCTCGGGGCTGGCCATCGGGCGCACGCTGATCGCGGTGGTGGAAAACTACCAGATGCAGGACGGCTCCATCACCATCCCCGAGGTATTGCGCCCCTACATGGGCGGCAAAACCGTGATACAGGCAGACGGCACGCTGGGGTAAGGTGGCACTGCGGTAGTGTGACAAAGCGGACTCACCCGCGGGGAAAGTTCTCCGGAAACCACGCAAACACTGGACGCCCTGCTTTTGCCCCCCTAGAAGATGGGCAAAGCAGTTGAAAGGTGTTTCCATGCGTATCCTTATCACCAATGACGACGGTATTTCCGCCCCCGGTCTGAAGGCGGCCGAGGCCATCGCGCGCGAGCTGGCCGGAGAGGACGGGGAAATCTGGGTGGTGGCGCCGGCGTTTGAACAGTCCGGCGTCTCGCATTGCATTTCCTATATCCGCCCGATGCGGGTGGAAAAGCTGTCGGAACGGCGCTACGCGGTCGAAGGCTCGCCCGCCGATTGCGTTCTGGCGGCGCTGCACGACATCATGGCCGACTGCCCGCCCGATCTGGTGCTGTCCGGGGTCAACAAGGGCCATAACGTGGCCGAGGATACGCTCTATTCCGGCACGATCGGCGGCGCGATGGAGGCGGCGATGCACGGCCTGAAATCCATTGCCATGTCGCAGAACTACGGCAAGGACAACCGCGACTCCGCCGATCTGTTCGCCCCCGCGATCCGGCACGGCGCCGCCACCTGCCGCCGGTTGCTGGAATCCGCGACATGGCAGAACCACACCTACGGCGTGTTTTACAACATCAACTTCCCGAACGGAAAACCCCTTGGCACCATGGCGACCCGTCAGGGGCATCGCGCCAGGGCCACCTTCCGGGTGGAACCGCAGACCTCGCCCAACGGACGCAACTATCTGTGGCTGGCCCATAGCGCGCAAAACAGCAGCGCCGCAGCGGGCAGCGACGCGCGGGAATCCGCCCAAGGCTGGATCACCGTCACCCCCCTGCACGCGGATCTGACGGCCGAAAGCATCCTGTCCGGCATGGCGGAGCTGTTCTAGATGACGCTGGAAGAACAACGCCTGCAATTCATCCTGCACCTGCGCTCGAAGGGCATCACCGACGCCCGCGTTCTGGCCGCGATGGAGGCGACGCCGCGCGACGTCTTTCTGGACGGGGTGTTCAAGGAACGCGCCTACGAGGACCGCCCCCTGCCCATAGCCTGCGGGCAGACCATCAGCCAGCCTTCGGTCGTGGCGCGGATGACGGCGGAACTGGAGCTGGACAAACGCCACAAGGTGTTGGAGATCGGCACCGGTTCCGGCTATCAGGCGGCGATCCTGTCGCGGCTGGTGCGGCGGGTCTATACGGTGGAACGCCACACGGGGCTGGCCCGCGCCGCGCGCGATCTGTTCCGCCGGCTCGATCTGGCCAATGTCACCGTGATTCCGGGCGACGGCTCGCAAGGGCTGGCAGAACAGGCCCCCTTTGACCGCATCCTGCTGACCGCCGCCGCCGAGGACCCGCCCGCCAACCTTCTGGCGCAGCTGAAGCCCGGCGGGATCATGATTTTGCCGGTGGGACAGTCGGACACTGTTCAAAATCTTATAAAAGTGGTAAAAACCGATACAGGTTATGACTATATAGAACTGGGAGAGGTCCGTTTTGTCCCCCTGCTGGAGGGCATCGCAAAGGATCCGATCATATGAGGCACGCCCAAGGGGCACTGGAACAGGAATAAAAACGATGTTTTCACGGAAAATTCTGCGCCTATCCGCGCTTTTGCTGGCAACCGGCACGCTTTCGGCCTGTGAACAACTGGATATCCCGAGTCTGGGCCTGCG
Organism: Paracoccaceae bacterium; assembly: GCA_027080755.1. GTDB lineage: Bacteria > Pseudomonadota > Alphaproteobacteria > Rhodobacterales > Rhodobacteraceae > NORP23. The sequence goes on along the minus strand of JALWQC010000339.1, from coordinate 538 downwards.
CAGCCCCGCACCGGCAACCACACCGGCCATTGCGCGCCCTGCACCGGACGCCCGCGGCGTGATCACCTATGAAACCTATCAGGTTATGGTCGCGCGTCAGGGCGATACGCTGACCTCTATGGCGCAGCGCGTCGGCCTGTCCCCCGAGGTTCTGGCCCGCCACAACGGCCTGCCTGTCGGCTATACCCCGCGTCCGGGCGAATTGCTGGCCCTGCCCGAAAACGTCGGCGGCACGGTCGTCAGTTCCCCCAGCGGCTGGAGCCCCGAGATCGCCGCCAGTGCCATCACCAGCGCCACGGGCAGCCGCGGCGGGATCGGGGGCTCTACCCCCTCGGTCGGCACCCCGAACGAACCCCTGCGCCACCGCGTAGAGGCCGGCGACACCGCCTATTCCATCGCGCGGCTTTACAACGTGTCGGTAACGGCGCTGGCCTCGTGGAACGGTCTGGGGCCGGATCTGACGGTGCGCATCGGGCAGGAACTGATTATTCCGGTAGCCGATACGCAACAGCTCGCCGCCAATACGCCGGCCCCCGCG
>JALWQC010000338.1 GCA_027080755.1 Paracoccaceae bacterium | reverse complement strand
GTGCAACGGTCGAACGCTTCTGCCCGATCGCCACATATACACAGTAGAGCTTCTTGCTTTCGTCATCACCGGCAGCGTCGTTATACGCTTTCTGGTTCAGGATCGCATCCAGTGCCACGGCGGTTTTACCTGTCTGGCGGTCACCGATGATCAACTCGCGCTGGCCACGGCCAACGGGGATCAGGGCGTCAACGGATTTGATACCGGTTGCCATGGGCTCGTGCACGGACTGGCGCGGGATGATGCCCGGGGCCTTGACGTCGGCCGGCGAGCGGGTCTTGGTCTTGATCGGGCCTTTGCCGTCGATCGGGTTGCCCAGACCGTCCACAACGCGCCCCAGAAGCTCGTCACCGGTGGGAACATCCACGATGGCGTTGGTACGTTTAACCGTGTCGCCTTCCTTGATGGCGCGGTCGGACCCGAAGATAACAACACCGACGTTGTCGATCTCGAGGTTCAGGGCCATGCCGCGAATTCCACCGGGGAATTCGACCATTTCACCGGCCTGAACGTTGTCCAGACCATGCACACGGGCGATACCGTCACCGACGGAAAGCACGCGGCCGACCTCGGCAACTTCGGCATCCTGACCGAAATTCTTGATCTGCTCCTTGAGGATTGCAGAAATTTCTGCAGCTTGGATGCTCATTATCCGACCTCTTTCATTGCGTTTTGAAGATTGGCGAGTTTCGAAGCAACCGACGTATCGATCATTTTCGAACCCATTTTAACAATAAGCCCGCCGATGAGGGATTCATCAACGGACATATCAATTGCGACATCCTTGCCAACGCTGGCTTTCAGCGCCTTGGCAAGTTTTTCCTGCTGTGCCTTGGTCAGGGCCTTGGCTGCGGTCACCTCTGCGGTGACCTCGCCACGGGCTTCGGCGGCCAGCGCCTGCACAGCGGCGATCACGGCGGGCAGCACGGCCAGACGACGCTTGGTCGCCATCAGCGCGATGGTGTTGGCCACCTCGCGACCCAGTTCCATCTCGCGCGAAAGGGCCGCCATAGCGCCCCCCTGCACCGAGCGGGAAAACACCGGCAGGGAAATAAGATCGCGCAGTTCCGCGCTATGCTCCAGGGCTGCGGAAAGCGCCCGAAGGTCGGCTTCCACCTGCTCCAGACTGTTTGCCTCCTGGGCAATTTCGTAAAGGGCTGTCGCATAGCGACCCGCCACTCCCGATACTAAAGACCTTGCGTCAGACACGTAAACCCTTCCGTTCTGGCTTGCCCGCCTGTGAAAGACGGGGTGCATTGTGATGCGGGGCACACATGCGCGTACCCGTTGAAATCGGCGCGGTGATAGCAGAGGTATCGCTTTGAGGCAAGCCATCGGCCAAATTCCGCCCGCATTTTTTTTCACTTGTTTTTCAAAGGTTAAACATCGTTAACGGCAGAACTGCGACGCTTTGCGCCTATTAACTGTGCGATATGGCTGGGTTTTTCATGCATCAAACAAACCGGAATCTCCCGGTTTTGCGAATCCGGCCGGATTCTGGCGGTTGCGCACGGGCCGTGGTCTGGGCTTTGCCAGCCCCTCCAGAACCCCCAGCGGGCGTTTGACGGCGTCGCGCAAACCGGCTCGCGGTGTGGCGTAAATCTGCTTGCTGGCCTCTACCAGCAGCGCGCCGGCCACCATGCGGGAATCCAGCCGTCGGCCCAGCCCCTCCCAGAAGCGGGCCGATTTCAGCCAGAACCGCCGGTGGCTCGGCGGGCTATACAGGGCGGAGGCCGTGCGTTCGATCTGGAAGCGGTGTTTGCGCAATTGCGATTCCAGCTGCATCAGGCTGTAGGGCCGACCATAGCCGAAGGGCGTGACATCCCTGCGCGCCCACAACCCCGAACGGTTCGGCACGATAAACAGCACCCGCCCGCCGGGGGATAGCACCCGCCAGATTTCATCCAGCAGCGCGGCAGGGTGGTCGCAGGTTTCCAGCCCGTGCCCGACGATCAGGCGGTCCACCTCCCCCGAGGGCAGCGGCCAGAGGAATTCCTCTACCAGAACGGAGCGGTTCGCCTCGCCGGGGGGCCAGGGCATAACCCCCTGCTGTCCGGGCATCAGGCACAGAACCCGCCGGGAATCCTGCAAAAACGGGCGCAAAAACGGCGCGGCAAAGCCGAACCCCGCCACGGTCTGCCCCTGCGTGTCGGGCCATAACCCGCGCACGGCCTCCTGCAAGGCGCGCTGCGTCGCCCGCCCGAGCTTGGTGCGATAGTAAAACGTCCTGAGGTCCACAACATCCAAATGCATTGCATCACACTAGTTTATAGGCAAGACTTCCGTAAACCCTGAAAACCCCGAAAAACAGGACAGCCCATGACCGCCGAAATTCTGACCTTCCCCTGCCTTGCCGACAATTACGCCTTTTTGCTGCATGATACCGGCAGCGGGCAGACCGCGCTTGTCGATGCGCCGGAATCCTATCCGGTCCAGAGGGCGCTGGAAGGGCGGGGCTGGGCGCTGGATACGGTATTGCTGACCCACCACCACTGGGACCATATCGACGCCCTGCCCGAGTTGCGCGAAACCTTTCGCCCGCAGGTGATCGGGGCCGCAGCCGATGCCGCCCGCCTGCCCCCGCTGGACCAGCGCGTAACAGAAGGGGACAGCATCCGCATCGGGGATCTGGAAGGCACGGTTATCGACGTTTCCGGCCACACCAACGGGCATGTGGCCTATTATTTTCCCGCCGCCAAGGCCCTGTTTACCGGCGATTCCCTGATGGCCCTGGGCTGCGGCCGCCTGTTCGAGGGCGACGCGCCAACCATGTGGGACAGCCTGTCGAAACTTGCCGCCCTGCCAGCCGATACGCTGGTCTATTCCGGTCACGAATATACGGCCGCCAACGCCGCCTTTGCCCTGACAATAGAGCCCGAGAACCCCGCCCTTCAGGCCCGCATCAAGGATATCACCGCCAAACGCGCCAAGGGGCTCGCCACCGTTCCCTCCTCCCTGGCCGAGGAGCTGGCCACCAACCCGTTCCTGCGGGCCGGCGACCCGGCCATCAAGGCCGCCCTTGGCATGGATGAGGCGCCGGATGCAGAGGTGTTCGCGGAAATCCGCAGGCGAAAAGACAGTTTTTAGGAATTCACGAGGGATTTATTCAAGTTTTACCCGCTTTTTGCCAGATAACCCTTGAACGCCGCTTAAAGAACACCAAAATTTAACCTATGCGGGGTAATCCCGACCTGCCTGCGGCATCCCCCGCAGACAAATACGCAAGGACGACACCATATGCCATCATTTTCCAACACGCTCGAAGCCGCCATCCATCAAGCGCTTGCAACCGCAAACGAACGCAAGCACGAACTGGCGACTCTCGAACATCTGCTGCTTGCCCTGACGGACGAGCCGGACGCGGTGCGGGTGATGCAGGCCTGTGGCGTCAGCATCGAAACGCTGCGGGCCTCGCTGATCGAATATATCGACACCGAACTGGATTCGCTGATCTCGGATATCGACGGTTCCGAGGCAACGCCCACCACCGGTTTCCAGCGCGTGATCCAGCGGGCCGCCATCCACGTGCAGTCCTCGGGCCATAACGAGGTGAAGGGCGGCAACGTTCTGGTCGCCATGTTCGCCGAACGCGAAAGCCACGCGGCCTATTTCCTGCAGGAACAGGACATGACCCGCTATGACGCCGTCAATTTTCTAAGCCACGGACAGGCCAAGGACCCGCGTTTCAGCGAATCCCGCCCCATCCACGGCGCCGACGACATCGAAGCCACCGCAGAACCCGCCGCGGACGAGAAAAAGGAAACCGCGCGGGAAAAATACTGCGTGGACCGGACCGCCAAGGCCCGCGCCGGCGATGTGGACCCCCTGATCGGGCGCGAACACGAGGTGGAGCGCACCATCCAGATCCTGTGCCGCCGTCGCAAGAACAACCCGATTCTGGTCGGGGAACCGGGCGTAGGCAAAACCGCCATTGCCGAAGGGCTGGCCCGCAAGATCGTGGACGAAGAGGTCCCCGAGGTGCTGGCGGAAACCACGGTTTTCTCGCTCGATATGGGGGCCTTGCTGGCCGGAACCCGCTATCGCGGCGATTTCGAGGAACGCCTGAAGGCCGTGATG
>JALWQC010000337.1 GCA_027080755.1 Paracoccaceae bacterium | reverse complement strand
GTTTTGTCCCAGTTCGGCCCCAGACGGGTCTTCAACGTAACCAGCGCGTCGGACAATTCCCCCAGACTACGCCTGATGGTGGCCTTCTGGTTGCGATGCGTGTCCCAGCCGCCGATGGAAAAGGCGGCGATGCGGGTGTCCTCGTTCAGGCGATCGGCAGCGAAAGCCGCAAGCGAGGCCGCCTTGGTTGCCAGCCGCGGGTTCATGGCCCCGTTTACCTTGTCGGCCAGAATAAAGGCTTCCTCGGCCGAGGTTTCGAACAAGGGGTCCTGCCGATAAATCTGTTTCAGCAGGGCGCGCGCCTGATCGGACAGGTCCAGATCGCTACCGGGGCTCCAACTGGAAGTCTCGGCCTTGCCCTTCAACACCAGCAAAGGCTGGCGACCGACAGAAAACGCTGTTTCCGCCGTCGTCCCCGGTATCAGGGTCAGCATCCGGTTCAGCCAGCCGTCATGCGCAGGCGTCATTGTGCCTGTCCGCGATGAACCGCCGTTTTCCAGAAAGTCCTGCCCGTCGAAATGGCTGCGTTTGTCCCGATAGGGGGTGGAAATCGCATGGGCAAATCCCAGCTCGCCGGCCTGCCACATAGGCATCAGAGCCCCCAGATCCTTGTGCAGGGAAAAGAAGCCGTCCAGATCATGCGCCCCACCGGCCTCGCCGGCCTTGATGGTCGAACGCAGACCGGACAGCGCGCGGTCCCCGTAGGGTTGCACCACATCCAGCCCGTCCATTGCCCCGCGCAGGATGATAACCACCAGACGGGTATCAAAGGGGGCAGCGGCAAGGGTGATCGGGGTGATCAGGGGGCTGGCAGCGGCGCTGCAACCAAGGATCAAGGAATTGCGCAACAGTTTGCGGCGGGAAATATTACGGTCCATGTCAGCCTCCTATCGGCGATTGAATTCGGGGGAAACGAGCATCAGCGCCACGCCTTCCCATTTGCTTTCGGCACCGGCGACGGCCACCTTCAGGGCCTCGCTGACATCGCTTCCCAGCACCTGTGGCAACAGTTCGCGCGGGTCCACATGCTGTCCGTATTCTTCGGCCAGACTCTTGCCCCAGCTGATACGCGCGGCCAGAGTTGGTGGCGATATCCAGACTTCCGCTTCTTCCGGCCAGCCATCGGGACCGAACGGGCGAATCATATCCATGCCCATCCCCCGCATCGGTTCAAGCAGGACATTTGCCAGTTCACGCGGTTTGCCCCCGGCAAGCTCCTCGCCCAGATTGAGCGCGCGCATAGCCGAGACCATGTATTCCGTCGGCCATTTCACCTTTTGGCGGGCAGGATTATAGGCTGCCGGATGGGCCAGCATGGCCGCATAGACCTGCATCAGATCGCCGTCGCTGGCGCGATAGGCCGCCGTCATCTGGTCCACCATATCCGCGGGCGGGGTGTCCGAAATGAAATGCACGGCCAGCTTGCGGCTGATATGGGCCGCCGTTTCGGGATTGACCGCCAGATCGTCCAGAAACGCCATGATATCCGCCAGTTTGGCCGGATCACCACCATAGGTTTTGCCCAGAATTTGTTCCGTCCCCGGCTCGGCCGCATTGGGGGAAAACCGGAAGCCGTCCCGCGCCAGAACCAGACCCGTCAGCAATTCGGCAAACTGGCGCACGTCGTCCTGCGTATAGCTGGCCCCGACACCCATCGTATGCAGTTCCAGAACCTCGCGGGCCAGATTTTCGTTCAGCCCCCGGCCCTGTTTCCTGCCCAACACCGAATTCGGCCCGATAGAGCTGTGCTGGTCCAGAAACATCAGCATTGCCGGATGTGTTATCACGCCCTTCAGCATATCGGCAAAACGGCCGGCTATGTTTGGGCGGATAACGGAATCCGTATAATCGCCCAAAGCCAGCTGAATTCGTAAATTTTTGCCGGAAACCGTAAAATGGTCCCCCCAGAAGGCAACGAGACGTTCACGGAACCCGTTGTCCGAGATTGTGGCCCGCAACATATAGGCCTTCATATCCTCGGCCACCACACGACGCATTGCACGGCGCGCCTCCTGATACTCTGCGGACATATCGCCCTTGCCCTGACGGTTGTTGCGCAAAGCAGTCCGCGCCACCGCGTCCAAAGCGAAGCGGTCCCCAAGCGAGGGCCGCACAAAGCGTTTGTCCAGCGGATCCGGTTGTTTCAAACTGTTCAGCATTGCCTCCGGGGATGCAAAAAGCGTTGCCCCCGGCCGGATGCCATAGCCAAATCTGGCGTTAAGTATAAATTCGGAAAAGGCCATGCCTGTCCCCCCTTTCGATTGCTGATACTGTTTATACGCAAACGGGGGGCGGTTCCGTCGAAAAAAATTCGGGCCGGACGGTTTTATGCAAAACGGCGCATCCCCTGACGCGCCGTTTTCGGTGTTTTATGTTGCAGGGCCTACGCGCGAACCAGCTTTTCGTAGGCCTCGGAAATGTCGCGGGTCAGATCCCCGACCTCGAAAGTATGCTCCCCGATTTGCCCGACCGGCGTGACCTCGGCCGCGGTGCCGGTCAGCCAGCACTGTTCGAAACCGGCCAGTTCCTCGGGCATGATGTGGCGTTCGATCACCTCTATCCCGCGATCCTTCAGCATGCCGATCACGGTCTGGCGTGTGATGCCGTTCAGGAAAGCGTCGGGGATGGGGGTATGCACCGCACCGTCCTTGACGAAAAAGATGTTGGCCCCCGTCGCCTCGGCCACATAGCCGCGGTAGTCGTACATCATGGCGTCGGAACAGCCCTTGGCCTCGGCCGCGTGCTTGGACATGGTGCAGATCATATAAAGCCCCGAGGCCTTGGCAAAACACGGGATGGTCGCAGGATCCGGGCGCCGCCACTTGGAGATATCCAGCTTGGCCCCCTGATATTTCGCATCGCCGTAATAGTTGCCCCATTCCCAGACAGCCACCGCCATATGCACCGGATTGGCCGCCGCCGCGACCCCCATATCGGTACCGGCCCCGCGCCACGCCAGAACGCGCACATAGGCGTTGGTCAGGTTGTTCGCCTTGAGGGCCGCATATTTCGCCGCCTCTATTTCATCAACCGTGTAGGGGATCGGCATATCCAGATATTCCCCCGACTTCAGCAGACGCTCGGAATGTTCGCGGGATTTGAAAATCTTGCCGTCATAGCACCGCTCCCCTTCGAAAACCGAGGACGCATAGTGCATCGCATGGGTCAGGATATGCACCTTGGCCTCGCGCCAGTCCACCATCTCGCCGTCCATCCAGATATATCCGTCGCGGTCGTCATATCCTGCATTTGCCATGGTATCACCCTTTCAGTTTACGAATATTGCGCAACATCACGCATATTCGACAGTATATTTCCATATTTCCCGATTTTGCTAACAAATGATTCTTGGAAAGTCAACAAGGCTGACATAAACTGTGAACAACCTGAAACATGCGAGGGACTGGAATGCACAGCAAACGGATGACACGCCCGTCGGGACGATCGGAACAACTGTTGTTTCTGACGGACGAGCAACTGCGCCAGGGGATAGAGCTGATGTTCTTTGCCTATCGCGGCTTTACCGCCGACCCCGACCGTATTCTGGAAAACTACGCCTACGGGCGCGCGCATCATCGGGCGATCCACTTCATCAACCGCACGCCCGGGCTGACGGTGAATGACCTGCTCGATATTCTGGGGGTGACGAAACAGTCGCTGAACCGCGTCCTGCGCCAGCTGGTAGAGGACGGACTGGTCGAAAGCCGCGTCGGCCTGCAGGACCGCCGCCAGCGCAACCTGTATCTGACGGAAAGCGGTGCGGCGCTGGAACGGGAACTGTCGGACGCGCAACGCAAACGCATGCGCAAGGCCTATTCCAACGCCGGCCCCGAGGCCGTCCACGGCTTTCGCACCGTGCTGGAACAGATGATCGATCCGGCGTTGCGCGAAAAACTGCTAAACGAAAAGGACCGCGGCTGATGCCCCCTTCCGAGGAAACCGCCGAGGCCCATCTGCTGATCGTCGATGACGATGAACGCATTCGCGGGTTGCTGAAAAAATTTCTGGCGCGCAGCGGCTTTCTGGTGACCGCCGCACGCGATGCCGCCCACGCCCGCCGCCTGCTGGAGGGACTGGAAT
>JALWQC010000336.1 GCA_027080755.1 Paracoccaceae bacterium | reverse complement strand
TGCCGGTCGTGTCCCGACCCAGCAGGGCCTGCGTCTGTTTGTGGATGGTCTGCTGGAGGTCGGGACAGTATCCGCAAGCGAGCGGGCCGAGATCGAACAGTCGCTGGACACCAACAACCCCGATATTGGCGGACTGCTGGACAAGGCCGGTTCCATGCTGTCCGGTCTGACGCATGGGGCCAGTCTGGTGCTGGCGCCGAAAACGGAATCCCCGATCAAGCATCTGGAATTTGTTTCCCTGTCGCCGGACCGGGCCCTGGTGGTTATGGTTACCGCTGACGGGCAGGTTGAAAACCGTCTGTTTACCCCGCCCGTCGGCCTGACCCCTTCGGCCATGCGCGAGGCCGGAAATTTCCTGAATGCGGTGCTGGAAGGGCGCACCGTTTCCGAAATGCAGTCCGTTGTCCGCCGCGAGGTGGACGCCCGCCGGCAGGAGCTGGACAAACTGGCGCGCAATTTGATCGAGGACGGTCTGGCCATCTGGGTGGACGAACAGGACGGGCGCGACCGGCTGATTGTGCGCGGCCGCGCGAATCTGCTGGACGAGGGGGCCTCGGAAGAGGACCTGGAACGCATCCGGCTGTTGTTTGACGATCTGGAACGCAAGCGGGATCTGGCGCATTTGCTGGATTTGACCGAAACGGGGGACGGCGTGCGGGTTTTTATTGGCTCCGAGAACAAACTTTTCTCGCTTTCGGGTTCATCTTTGGTGGTTTCTCCCTATATGAATGCAGAGCGAAAAATCATTGGCGCGGTGGGCGTGATCGGCCCGACCCGGCTTAACTACGGCCGGATTGTTCCGATCGTGGACTATACCGCGCAACTGGTGGGCCGGATGCTGGCGCGCCGGACATAAAGAGGTAGAAAAATGAACGACGACAAAAACCCGTTTCTGGATGATATCGATGAACCGGAAGAGGATCTCGATAGCATGGAAGACGACCCGCTGGCCGTTCCCGACTTTGACCAGGTTATAAAAGAGCGTGACGATCTGAAGGATCGCCTGATGCGCGCCCTGGCGGAAACGGAAAACATCCGCAAACGTGCGGAACGCGACCGCCGCGAGGCAGAGCTGTACGGCGGCACCAAGCTGGCCCGCGACCTGCTGTCCGTTCAGGACAACATGGAACGCGCGCTGGACACGATCGACGATGACCTGCGCAAAAACCACGGCCCTCTGGTCGAGGGTCTGGAACTGACGTTGCGCGAATTGCTGTCGGCTTTCGAAAAGCACAAGATCGTAAAGGTGGACCCGAAGATCGGGGATCGTTTTGACCCGAAATTCCATCAGGCCATGTTCGAGGCTCCGGTTCCCAACACCCAGAAGGGCACGATCATTCAGGTAATGGCCCCCGGCTTTGCCATCGGAGACCGCCTGTTGCGCGCCGCGCAGGTTGGCGTTTCCTCCAACCCCGGCACTGGGGCGCCGGCACAGGACGACGCGGACAAAACCGCCGAATAACCGCACAACCGGCGGCCCGGAACACACGGGCCGCCGGTTTTTTTATTTGCCCTGAACCGTCACGGTGTCGCTGGCCAGAATGCTGCCGTCCGCACCGGAAATATAGCGCACCTCGAATTCCCCGCCCGTTTCGGGGCTGGTCAGCATCGCGGGCCAGCCGTCTGCCATGCTCGCCTGACTTTCCAGAACCGTTCCATCCGAGCCGGCCGCAACCAGCGCAACGTAATCGCCATCGGCTGCCGGACCGGTCCAGTCAACGGAAAAACGGGTGTTTGGCAGAACGGATTTCGGGGCGCTCACGACGGCCTTTTGCGGATTACCCGTCATTTTATCCATTGGCGTGTCCGATTCCTCGTCCATCATCATGGTTTCCAGCGCGTCTTTCAGCTCACTTGTGGATTCTGCCGTCAGGTACAAACCGCCGGTGTTTTTCGCAATGGCGCCCAGCTGGTCCTGATTGGCCAGTTCCGCAACATTGAACCCGATTACATGGGTGGTGAAATCCAGACCGGTTTTTTCCAGTTCCGCCGAAAGCGCAACAGGATCCCCCTCGCAGCTTTCGATACCGTCCGAGATCAGAATGATCCGTGCGGAACGTGTGTCCGAGTGCATGATCTGCGCCGCCTGCTTCAAGGCACCGGCCAGCGGGGTACGGCCGTGCGGGGTCAGCTTGTCCAAAGCGCCGGAAAAACGGGTGGCATCCAGCGGCCCGATCGGCAGGACCAGTTCAATATCGTTGCAATCGCTTTTGTGACGGTGGCCAAAGGCCATCAGGCCGAATTCTGAATCGGTGTCCAGCTTGTCAACCAGCTTGCCGATCACGTTTTTGGCAATGGAAATCTTGGGAATCCCGTCGATTTGCCCCCACATGGAATTGGACACATCCAGAATAATCAACGTGTCGGGATAGACCATTTCCTGTGCGAAAGACGGGCCTGAAACTATGGTTGCCAATGCGGTTGCTCGCAATAGGGACTTGAACATTACGGATACTCCTACTTGATTAACTCTCCATTAACCTAGCAGGTTTTGCCCCCTCCGCAGGCCCGCACACTTCACGTTTGCCAAACACCTTCGTGAGGGCTCAGCCCTTCACATCCGGGACAGTCCCCAGCACATCCGCAAGCCGCGTGGTTGCGGATCCCGGGCGCAGCGGTTTGGGTTGCGTGTCCGAGGGCGCCCATCCGGTCAGGAAAATCACCTCGAAGGTGGCATTTATCCGCCCGTCGGTGGAATAGTTGTGCGTATAGATTTCCATGGCCTTCAGCAGGGTTTCCCGCCGCATCGGAGTTTTGCGGCGTGCCAGCATCACATTGGTTTCCCCCATCGCCCGCAAGTCCTGCATCAGGTGCAACGGGGTTTCATAGGTGACATTCAGCACCACGGAATCCGCGACCGGCAGGGCCATGCCGGCGCGCTGTATCAGGCCGCCCAGCTCGCGTATTTCCCCCATCGGGGCGATGCGGGGGGAAAGGCCGCCCTCTATCAGGGTTTCGGCCTCGGCCAGAGCGGCGCGTAGTTCGTGCAGGGTTTCACCGCCAAACATCGTGGCAATCATCAAGCCGTCGGGGCGCAGCGCGCGACGCATCTGCACCAGCTGCCCCACCGGATCATTGGCCCAATGCAGCGCCAGACCGTTTATCACAACATCCAGCGTTTCGGGTTGCAACGGCAGGGTTTCCTGGTCGGGAAGGCACGCCATATGCGGCAAGCCCAGCGTTCGGGCCCAGATTTCCGGCCTTGGCCCGATAATTGCGGCGTCCGTAAAGGTTTTCTTAACCTCCATCAGCCTTTCTGAAACATGTCCGGCAATCTCGCGATGCAAAAAGTCGCCCTTGTCCCCGAAGGTCGCGGCGCGGGCGCGGCGGCGGGCCAGAAGCGCATGATCAAACAGGAGCGGCGGTGTCTGCATTTTCAAAAATCCTCTTGCAAGGGCAATTACCCCGACTTTCGGAAAAGGGAAAGGGCCTGCTTGACGCAGTTTACCCGCCACGCTGCATGAATTGTCGGGAATTGACCGAGCAGGGGGCCAGCCTGTGTGCGAAATGCTGGGCGGAGACATATTTTATTTCCGGCGCCTGTTGTGATCACTGCGCAACCCCCTTGCCCGGTTTGGCCGCGCCGGGCCTGACCTGCGATGCCTGTCTGGCCGAGCCGCCCGAATGGGATCACGGGCGCGCTGCGGTTCTGTATCAGGGGATCGGCCGGCGTGTCGTTCTGTCCCTGAAACATGGCGACCGGCTGGATATTGCACGCCCGCTGGCCGGCTGGATGCTGCGGGCGGGGCGGGATGTTTTGCAGGACGCGGATGTGATCGTTCCGGTTCCGCTGCACTGGCAACGGTTTTTCCGGCGGCAATATAACCAGTCGGCGGTGCTGGCACGGATGCTGGGCAAGCTGTCGGGCCGGCAGGTGGTGCCCGATATGCTGGTGCGCAAACGGGCGACCCGGTTGCAAAACGGCATGTCCCGACAGGAAAGGCGGGAAAACCAGTCCGGCACCTTTGCAATCCATCCCCGCCATGATCCAGCCGGAAAACGTATCGTTCTGGTGGATGACGTGATGACAACCGGCGCTACGCTTTCGGCCTGTGCCCGGGTTTTGCGGGCCAATGGTGCGCAGCAGATTGACGCGCTGGTT
>JALWQC010000335.1 GCA_027080755.1 Paracoccaceae bacterium | reverse complement strand
TGGCTCATCTCCGACGAAATGGGGTTGCCCAGCATCACGGCATCCGAGCCGCCGCCGAACAGTTCCGCCGATTTCTTGTCGATGAAGCTATAGGTCACGCATTCATTATAGCCCAGCGCCGCAATCGTGCGCCGCGCAAGCCCCTGACGTTTCTGCATCGGCGTCAGCACCGGTTTGGCCACCCCGACACTGGGGCGGGGCATCGGCACGCCCTGCAATTTGGTTAGCGAGGCCACGCGGGCGATTTCCTCGACCAGGTCGGCCTCTCCCTGGACATCGGGGCGCCAGCTTGGCACCCAGACTTCCAGCGTGTCGCCGGTGCCGGTGGCGGAAAAGCCCAGATCGGTCAGGATGCGCACCTGTTCCGCCCGCGGGATGTCCATGCCGACAAGGCTGATCACCCGCGCCGGATCCAGCGTATAGGCGCGGCTGGTGTCGGGAACCTTGCCCGCAACCACCACGTCCGAGGGTTCCCCCCCGCACAGGTCCAGAATCATCTGCGTCGCCATTTCCAGCCCGTCGGGGGTGAAGGCGGGGTCTACACCGCGTTCGAAACGATAGCGCGCGTCGGAGTTGATCTTCAGCTTGCGCCCCGCCATGGCAATGGTGATCGGATCCCAGTAGGCGCTTTCCAGAAACACATCCGTGGTTTCATCCGTGCAGCCGGTGGGCAGGCCGCCCATGATGCCGGCGATGCTCTCGACACCCGTATCGTCGCTGATCGCCATCATGCCGGCATCCAGCGTGTATTCCTTGTCATCCAGCGCCGTGAGCGTTTCGCCGCCCTTGGCGAAATGCACGCGCAGGTCGCCCTTGACCTTGGCCACGTCGAACACATGCAGCGGGCGGTTGCGGTCGTAGGTCATGAAGTTGGTGATATCCACCAGCGCCGAAATCGGACGCAACCCGATCGCGCGCAGACGGTCCTGCAGCCACTGCGGGCTGGGGCCGTTCTTCACACCCCTGATGGTGCGGCCCATGAACACCGGACAACCCTTTTTCTGCACATCCGCGTCAATAGAGACCTGCACAGGGCTTTCAAACATCCCTTTGACCGGCGTAATCGGGGCCGGTTTCAGCGTCCCCAAACCGCGGGCGGCCAGATCGCGGGCAATGCCGCGCACGCCCAGCGCATCGGGGCGGTTGGGGGTGATGGCAATGTCGATCACCGGATCGGTTTTATCCGGCTGGTTCTCTGCCAGCCAGTCGGCGAAACTGTCGCCAACCTCGCCCGAGGGCAGTTCGATAATGCCGTCATGTTCGTCCGACAGCTCCAGTTCCCGTTCCGAGGCCATCATGCCGAAGCTTTCAACCCCGCGGATTTTTCCGACCTTGATCGTGGTATCGATCCCCGGCACATACTGCCCGGGCTTGCAAACCACCACCGTAATCCCCTCGCGCGCATTCGGGGCGCCGCAAATGATCTGCTGCGGGCCGTCATCGGTTTCCACCGTGCAAACACGCAACCGGTCGGCATCGGGGTGCTTTTCTGCATGCGTCACCTTGCCGATGGTAAATCCGGCCAGCTTCTCCGCAGGGTTCTCGACCCCTTCGACCTCCAACCCCAGATCAGTAAGGGCATAGGTGATCTCGTCCAGCGTTGCGTCGGTGTCGAGGTGGGCTTTCAGCCAGCTAAGTGTGAATTTCATCGCGAAATCCCCCCGTGAATAGTCGGAACATCCAGCGCGGCAAACCCGTAGTGCCGCAACCAGCGCAGGTCGGAATCGAAGAAGGCGCGCAAATCCGGTATGCCGTATTTCAGCATCGCCAGCCGGTCGATGCCCATGCCGAAAGCAAAGCCCTGGTATTCCTTCGGGTCCACGCCGGCGGCTTCCAGCACCTTCGGATGCACCATGCCGGAACCGAGGATCTCCATCCAGTCGTCGCCTTCACCGATTTTCAACTGGCCGTTGTCCCAGGAACAGCGGATATCGACCTCGGCGCTCGGCTCCGTGAAGGGGAAGTGGCTGGCGCGGAATTTCAGTTCTACATTATCCACCTCGAAAAAGGCGCGGCAGAATTCCTCCAGCGTCCATTTCAGGTTCGCCATGGAAATATCCTTGTCGATGGCCAGCCCTTCGACCTGATGGAACATCGGGGTGTGGGTCTGGTCGTAATCCGAGCGATACACACGCCCCGGCGCGATGATGCGGCACGGCACGCCGTGTTTTTCCATATGACGGATCTGCACGGGGCTGGTGTGGGTGCGCAGCACGTTGGGCGGGCGGTTGTCGCCCTCGGCGCGGTGCATGTAGAAGGTGTCGAATTCCTGCCGTGCGGGGTGTTCGGGCGGGATGTTCAGGGCGTCGAAATTGTAGAAATCATTCTCGATCTGCGGGCCTTCGGCGACGGCATAGCCGAGGTCTGCGAAAATCGCGATGATTTCCTCGGTCACCTGGCTGATCGGATGGACGGACCCTTGCACCACGGGGCGCGCGGGCTGCGTGACGTCCAGCCATTCGGAACGCAGGCGTTCTTCCAGCGCGGCATCGGCCAGCGCGGCCTTGCGCGCGGCAATGGCGGAATTGATCTCGTCCTTCAGCGCGTTCAGCATCGGGCCGGCGGTTTTGCGTTCCTCGGGCGTCATTTTGCCCAGCTCGCGCATTTTCAGGGAAACCTCGCCCTTTTTGCCCACCGCCGCGACGCGCACCGCCTCTATCGTGGTTTCATCGCCTGCAGCGGCGATTTCGGCCAGATACCTGGCCTTGAGTTCCTGAATTCCGTCCATGTGACCCTCGATCAATACTGTTTGGGTTTGGTTATGACGCGGGGGGCAAAATTGCAAGCATTCCGCCCCCGAAACGCAAAAAGCCCCGATGTTTCCACCGGGGCCTTTGTTTGACTGTGCTGCCTTAAAGGGCGGCTTTGGCCTGTGCGACGATGGCACCAAATGCTTCCGGCTCGTGAACGGCCAGATCAGCGAGGACCTTGCGGTCAACCTCGATGCCGGCCTTTGTCAGACCGTTGATAAATCGCGAATATGTCAGGCTTTCGTCAACCGAACGCACAGCGGCGTTGATGCGCTGGATCCACAGGGCGCGGAAGTTGCGCTTGCGGGCAGCACGGTCGCGTGTGGCATACTGCATCGCCTTGTCAACGGACTGCGTGGCCGTGCGGAAATTGCGGTGACGCGCGCCGTAGTGACCTTTGGCGGCTTTGACGACTTTGCGGTGACGGGCGTGTGTGGTAGCACCACCTTTAACTCTGGACATTGATCAGACTCCTCAGCGTGCGTACGGCATATATTTTTTAACGATACCTTCGTCTGCCTTGCTAAGCACCGTTGTGCCGCGCGCATTGCGAAGGAATTTGTTCGAACGCTTGATCATGCCGTGGCGTTTGCCGGCCTGACCTGCCTTGATACGACCCGAGGCCGTAACCTTGAAGCGCTTCTTGGCGCCGGATTTTGTCTTCATCTTGGGCATTTCCATCTCCTCATAAAGGACGTGGTAGAAAGCGCGACTCGGCAGCCCTAACGGCCGGTCCCGCCGGTGAAGTCGTTCTTCTAGGCAAAAGCGCGGGCCTTGGCAAGGTGCAAATCGCCGGAAACGCGCTAAAAAGAACTTTTGATGAAGCGCAGGAAAACCCCGGGGATGTCGCCGGGGCGAACCCCGTGGGCGGAATAGTGATCGGCAAAATACAGCAGCACCGAGCCCAGAATAAACATGGCCAGACTTTTGCGCAGGGGCATATCCCGCGTGGCGGCCGAAAAAAACATCACGACCGCCAATGCAAGGGCTGCGCTTCCCCCCATAAGGAACATGTCATAGCGCGACATTGGAAAATCTCCTGTTCACAATGAACAGGAAAATAGCACCGTTATTCGCCTTCGTATATCAGTTTTTCCAGAACCGGCGCCACACGCAGGATATTGGTGGACCCGGGGACGTTGAACGGGATGCCGGCGGTGACGATAATCTTGTCGTCGTCGGCGGCAAAACCGTCCTCGCGCGCGACCTTCGCGGCGGCGACAACGGCCATTTTGAAACGCTCGACCTCGGGGATGACAGAGCAGTGCAAACCCCATGTCAGCGCCAGTCTGCGGGCGGTTTCCAGTTCCGGCGTCAGGGCAATAATCGGCACCCGCGGACGTTCCCGCGAGGCAAGCGAGGCCGTGGTGCCGGAATGAGTGAAACAGC
>JALWQC010000334.1 GCA_027080755.1 Paracoccaceae bacterium | reverse complement strand
GTCCTGCATACGGGGATTCGCGGACTCTATAACGATATATTCACCGGCGCCTTGCCGGTGACCCTGCTCTATTTCGCCATCAGCGCCCAGATCCCCGTTGTCGGAATTCTGGCCTATGCGCTGGTGTTCATCCCGCTGGCCGCCTGGAACCATATTCTGGTGAACGACGTCAAAAGCCTGCGCTGGCAGCTGCGGGTTCTGGCCTGGTATTATGCGGTTATTCTGGTGGGGGCCGGCAGCCTCTATTTCGCGATCATGGCCGCGCTTGCCCATCAAACCATCCCCGCCATTGCCCATCTTGCGCTGGCTGTTACCGGGTTTGCCACGCTTTCCAAACGCCAGCTGGTGCCGCTGGCCAGCCTTGCCTATGCCGCCTATCACATCGCCAATATCACGCAGCCTGTGGATGCGGTTCTGCCGGTGCTGTTGCTGTCGCTTCAGGTCTGGCGTCTGCTTGACAAAATCCGCCACTAGGCTAAACCGTGGCGCAACTGTAACCGGGCGTTTCGTAGGCGCCAAAACACGAAAGGGGCCGATCCCGTGGCCAATATTACCCTTACCCTCCCCGATGGTGCGAAACGCGAATATCCCGCCGGTATCACCGGGGCCGAAG
This sequence comes from Paracoccaceae bacterium, assembly GCA_027080755.1. Lineage (GTDB taxonomy): Bacteria > Pseudomonadota > Alphaproteobacteria > Rhodobacterales > Rhodobacteraceae > NORP23. The sequence goes on along the minus strand of JALWQC010000334.1, from coordinate 3,632 downwards.
TCGCTGCCGATATTTCCAAATCCCTCGGCAAGGCGGCGCTCGCCTGCGAGATCAACGGCAAGTTTTCCGACCTGTCGATCCCGATCGAACAGGACAGCGATTTTCGTCTTTTCACCATCAAGGACGAAGAACAGGCGCTGGAACTCATCCGCCACGACGCCGCCCATATCATGGCGCGCGCGGTGCAGGAAATCTGGCCCGACGTCAAGGTCACCATCGGGCCGGTGATCAAAAACGGCTGGTATTACGATTTCGACCGCGCGGAACCCTTCACCCCCGAAGACCTGACGCTGATTGAAAAGAAAATGCGCGAGATCATCAACAAACGCGAGCCCGTCCGCACCGAGGTCTGGGACCGCAACCGCGCCATCCAGTTCTACAAGGACAATAACGAGCCCTACAAGGTGGAGCTGATCGAGGCCATCCCCGGCGACGAGGATCTGCGCATGTACTGGCACGGCAACTGGCAGGATCTGTGCCGTGGCCCGCATCTGGCCCACACGGGGCAGGTTCCCGCCGATGCGTTCAAGCTGATGTCGGTGGCCGGTGCCTATTGGCGCGGCGACTCCAACAACGCCATGCTGCAACGCATCTACGGCGTCGCTTTCCGCAACAAGCAGGACCTGAAGGCCCATCTGCACATGCTGGAAGAGGCCGAGAAACGCGACCACCGCAAGCTGGGCAAGACCATGGACCTGTTCCACATTCAGGAAGAGGCCCCCGGCATGGTGTTCTGGCACCCCAACGGCTGGACCGTCTATCGCGTGCTGCAGGACTATATGCGCCGGCGCCAGATTGCCGACGGCTATCTTGAAATCAACACCCCCGAGGTCGTGGACCGCAAATTGTGGGAGGCCTCGGGCCATTGGGACAAATACCGTGAAAACATGTTCATCACGGAAATCGACGAGGAACACGCCAACGAAAAGCGCGTGAATGCCCTGAAACCGATGAACTGTCCCTGTCACGTTCAGGTCTATAACCAGGGTCTGAAATCCTATCGTGATCTGCCGCTCAGGCTGGCGGAATTCGGGTCGTGCCACCGCTATGAAAGCTCGGGGTCCATGCACGGGCTGATGCGGGTGCGCGGCTTTACGCAGGACGATGCGCATATTTTCTGCACCGAGGACCAGATCGCCGGCGAAACGAAAAAATTCATCGAGCTGCTGTCCTCCGTTTACAAGGATCTGGGGTTCGAGGATTTCGAGATCAAATTCTCTACCCGCCCCGAAGTGCGCGCCGGTTCCGACGAGGTCTGGGATCAGGCCGAAGCAGCGCTGGAAAACGCCATCAAGGCGCTGGACCTGCCCTATGAAATCGATCCCGGCGAAGGGGCGTTCTACGGCCCGAAACTGGATTTCAAACTGACCGACGCGATCGGGCGCGAGTGGCAGCTCGGCACGCTGCAGGCCGACTTCGTGCTGCCCGGCCGGCTGGAGGCCGAGTATATCGGCGAGGACGGGCAAAAACACACGCCCGTCATGCTGCACCGTGCGACGCTTGGCAGTTTCGAGCGGTTCCTCGGGGTGTTGATCGAAAACTACGCGGGGAAATTCCCGCTCTGGCTGGCACCGCGGCAGGTTGTTGTTGCCTCTATCGTTTCGGACGCCGACGGTTGGGTCGCCGAGGTGGTCGAACGTCTGCGCGCCAAAGGTATCCGCGCCGAGGCCGACACCCGCAACGAAAAGATCAACTACAAGGTCCGCGAACACTCCATGGCCAAGGTCCCCGTGATCCTCGCCATCGGCATGAAAGAGGTGGAGGATAAAACCGTCTCCATGCGCCGTCTGGGGGACAAGGGATCCAAAGTGCTGGGCATTGACGAGGTGGTAGCCGAACTGGTTGCCGAAGCCACCCCGCCGGATTTGCGCGACTGATCCGGACACACAAACGAAAAGCCCCCCGAAACGGGGGCTTTTTTATATCAGCTGATCCATATCCTTGGCCGGTTGCTTGCATCCCGCATCGCCCACCACCTTTGCCGGAACGCCGGCCACCGTCTTGCCCGGCGGCACATCCTTCAACACCACAGAGCCGGCGGCCACACGGCTGCAACAGCCGATGCTGATATTGCCCAGCACCTTGGCCCCAGCCCCCAGAAGCACGTCATCGCCGATCTTGGGATGGCGGTCCTTTTCGTCCTTGCCCGTGCCGCCCAGCGTTACAGCATGCAGCATGGAAACATTGTTCCCGACCACGGCCGTTTCCCCGATCACGATGGAATGGGCGTGGTCGATCATCAACCCCTGCCCGATTTTCGCCGCCGGATGGATATCCACACCGAACACTTCCGAGGCCCGCATCTGGATGAAATAGGCGAAATCGTGACGCCCCTGCGCCCAAAGCCAATGCGCCATGCGATAGGCCTGCACCGCCTGAAACCCCTTGTAATACAGCAGCGGCTGGATCATGCGGTGGCAGGCGGGGTCGCGTTCAAACGTGGCCAGCAGATCCGCCCGCCCGATAGCCCCCAGCCCGCAATCGGCGGCATAGGCCTGATCGAAGGCATCATGCAGGATCGATTCTGTCATCTCCCCCGAGGCCAGCTTGTGCGCCATCCTGTGTGACAGCGCGCATTGCAGCGACGAATGCGTCAGGATCACCGAATAGACCAGCGGCGCCATCGTCGGCTCTGCCACAATAATATCGCGGGCCTCGGCGGTGATGGTTTCCCATACCGGATCAAGGGTTGAAATATTGCTTCGGGCCTGGGCCATGTCGATCCTCCTGTTGCACGCGGGTGCCAGCATAGCACGTTACATCGCAACCACCGCAAGGGGACACAAGGGGCAGCGCAGAAAAAATCCCCGAAATCACAACAGGTTTACCCGAAACCTTCCGGCAAAACCGTGACTACTAACATATGTTAGTAGTTATGGCGCACAAAAAACCCGCCACAGAATTGCAGCGGGTTTTCATGGTGTTAGTGCTATTTGTTAACGCAGAGAGGCCTCGATATTGCCGCCGTCCACGGTCATGACATGGGCGGTTGTGCGTTCCGACAGGGCCAGCGCGACAAAGGCCTTGCCGACGTGGCTGGCCTCTACCTCGCGGCGCAGCAGGTTGCCGGCCATATAGGTTTCCTCGTCAATACCGCGCGCCTTGGCCCGCTCCTTGACAAAATCGGCGTCCAGCAGGCCGGAACGGATCCGGTCCGCGTTGATCCCGTTGACCCGCACGCCCTGCGGCCCCAGTTCCAGCGCCAGCTGTTTGACCAGGAAGAAGGTCGCCGCCTTGGGCAGGCCATAGGCACCAAAGCCCTTGCCCGGGTTGACCGCCTGTTTCGAGACATTGAACAACAACTGCCCGCCGCGCCCCTGCTGCGCAAACACCTTCGCGGATGCCTTGGCGAATTTCTGGTGGGCAAAGAAGTTCAGCTCGAAGCTTTTGCGCAGGGTTTCGTCCGGCAGGTCGATCATCTCGCCCGTCCAGGCCGCCCCGGCGTTGGAGACCAGAATATCCAGCCCGCCAAAGCGTGCGATACAGGCGTCGATGGCCTGCTGCGCCGCCCCTTCGGCGGTGATGTCCAGCGCAATGCCGCCATGCCCCGCACCCAGTTTGTCGAGTGCGCCCTCCAGCGCCTTCTGTTCCAGATCAACGATAAAGATATTGGCCCCGAGGGCGGCCAATTC
>JALWQC010000333.1 GCA_027080755.1 Paracoccaceae bacterium | reverse complement strand
GTCGCGAAACGGTGGAGGACGGGAAAAACGGGTTTCTGGTGCCGGTGGGCGATGCGGCGGCACTGGCGGATGCGATGGGGCGGTTTCCGGGTGATCCGGCGCTGGCGCGGGGGATGGGGGCGGCCTCTTACGCGCTGGCGGTGGCGCGCTATGACGTCAACAAGGTTAACGCGGCGATGCTGGCGGCGACGGGGCTGGCGCGGGACGCTCCGGCATCCGCGGCAGAAAGGCGCCGTCCTGTTCGACCAGAAACTTGCGCACCTGACGGGTGACGGGGGTTTCGGGGGTGTTGGCGGGGCGCACCAGAAACCATTGCCGCACGATGGGCCGGCCCGGCAGGTCGATGGTTTTGATCCGTCCGGCCGTCAGGGCATCCATCACCGTATGGGCCGAGATCAGCGCGATGCCCAGCCCCGCGATCACCGCCTGTTTGATGGTTTCGTTGGTGTTGAATTCCATGTGGTCATAGGTCAGCCCCTCGCCGGTGCGGTCCAGAAACCGTTCCATCAGGATGCGGGTGCCCGAGCCGGCCTCGCGCTGGATGAAGGTTTCGGTGAACAGGTCACGGGGCGAAATGTCGCGTCTGTTGGCCAGCGGGTGGTCCGGCGCGGCGATCAGGATATGGGGGTGGTCGCCGATGGCGACGGACTCCACCGCCGGAAAACGGGGCGGGCGGCCCATGATGGCCAGATCGATGGAGTGGTCCTCCAGCGCGGTGATAATGCGGCGGCGGTTGCCGATCACAAGGTCGATGCGGATGTCGGGCAGGGCGGTTTTGGCCAGTGCCACCAGCGCCGGCGCAAAGTATTTACCGGTGGAGACCACGCCCAGCGTCACCAGCCCCGATTTCCCCGCGTTTTGCGATTCTATCGTTTTGTAACAATGCTCTAGCGCGGATTCGATTTGCGAGACCGCTTTCAGCACCTCCTGCCCCTGCAGGGTGATCGTGCCCTTGCCGTCCGCCGCGCGGTTCAGAAGCTTCGCGCCGATGTTCTGTTCCAGCAGCTTGAGCTGCGTGGAAACCGCCGGCGTGGTCAGGTTCAAACGCTCGGCCGCGGCGGTGATGGAGCCGGACTCGTTCACGGCCGACAGGGCGCGGAGCTGTTTGAGGGTGATTGCGTTGAGCTGGGCCATAAAAATAATTTAACACAGATAATATTATTTTCAATTTGTTTTTCCGCTCCGATCGGCAAACATGCAAACACCCTAATATGACCGGAGACGTGATTCATGGCCGAGCATCTGCCAATTCAAGACACCCCCGATATCCCCGCAAACCTGCGCGATGTCATGCTGGCGCTGTGCGATGTGTCGCAAAAGCTGGCGCAGACGATTGCCGACGGGCCGCTGGCGGGGGATGATCTGGGCGCCGCTGTCGGCACCAATCTGGGCGGTGACGGGCAAAAGGCGCTGGATCTGATTGCCGACGATGCCTATGCCGAGGCGCTGAAATCCACCGCCGTGCGCTGGTATGCCTCGGAAGAGCAGGACGAGGTGGTGGAGCTGAACCCGAACGGCACGCTGGCGCTGGCGATTGATCCGCTGGACGGGTCCTCCAACATTGATGTCAATGTCTCTATCGGCACGATTTTTTCCATTTTTCCGGCCAAGGACGACGCCAACGAAAGCTTCCTGCGGCCGGCGCGCGAACAGATCGCCGGCGGCTATTTCATTTACGGCCCGCAAACGGGGCTGGTTGTGACCTTTGGCGACGGCACGATGCAGTTCGTCATGGACAGCCGCACGCGCGAGTTCAAACTGGTGGAGCGGCGGCTGGCGTTGCAGCCGGACTCGACCGAATATGCGATCAATGCGTCCAACTATCGCCACTGGCCGCGGCCGATCCGCGCCTTTATCGACGATTGTGTGGACGGCACCGAGGGCCCGCGCGGGCGTGATTTCAACATGCGCTGGGTGGCCTCTCTGGTGGCGGAGACGCACCGGATTTTGTCGCGGGGGGGGATTTTCCTCTATCCCGGCGACACGCGCGAGGGATACAAACGCGGCCGTTTGCGCATGGTTTATGAATGCGCCCCGATTGCCTTTCTGATCGAGCAGGCCGGCGGCAAGGCCACCGATGCGGTCGATCCGATTATGGACCAGCAGGCGACAGAGCTGCACGGGCGCACGCCGTTTGTGTTCGGCTCGGCCAACAAGGTGGCCAAGGTTACGAATTACCATGATCTTCCCGAAAACGAGACGTCGGCACTGTTCGGCAAACGCGGCCTGTTTCGCGGTTAACAAAGGACCAATGATATGAGCACCAAACATCCCATCATTTCTGTAACCGGTTCTTCGGGCGCGGGAACATCCACCGTCAAGGCGACCTTTGACCAGATTTTCCGCCGCGAGGGGGTCAAGGCCGTGTCCATCGAGGGCGACGCCTTTCACAAATACAACCGCGCCGACATGAAGGCCGAGCTGGAAAAGCGTGTGGCCGCCGGCGACCACAGTTTCAGCCATTTCAGCCTGGAGGCCAACGAGCTGGCCGAGCTGGAGCGGGTGTTCCGCGAATACGGCGAGACCGGCAAGGGCAAGACCCGTTATTATGTGCATAGCGACGAAGAGGCGCAGAAGCTGGGCACCCCCTCGGGGGAGTTTACCGAGTGGGCCGACTTCGAGGAGGGCTCGGATCTGCTGTTCTATGAAGGGCTGCACGGGGCCGTCAAACAGGACGGGATCAACATTGCGGGCTATGCGGATCTGAAGATCGGGGTGGTGCCGGTGATCAATCTGGAATGGATCCAGAAGATGCACCGCGACCGCAACACGCGGGGCTATTCCACGCAGGCGATTACGGATGTGATTTTGCGCCGCATGGATGCCTATGTGAAGTGCATTACGCCGCAGTTCAGCCAGACGGACATCAATTTCCAGCGGGTGCCGGTGGTGGATACGTCGAATCCGTTCATCTCGCGCACCATTCCGACGCTGGACGAAAGTCTGGTCGTTATCCGGTTCAAAAATCCGGCCGGCATCGATTTCCCCTATCTGGTCAACATGATAGAAGGGTCCTGGATGAGCCGCGCCAATTCCATTGTGGTGCCGGGTGGCAAGATGGACCTGTCCATGCAGCTGATCCTGACCCCGCTGATCCACCGTTTAATCGACAATGCGCGCCGTGCGTAAGGGAGGAAACCCATGACCCAGACCACCGAAACCCGTATGGCGAACGCGATCCGCGCCCTGTCCATGGATGCGATCCAGAAGGCCAATTCCGGCCATCCGGGGATGCCTATGGGCATGGCCGACGTTGCGGCCGTTCTGTTCAACCGCTACATCACCCTCGACCCGTCCGAGCCGAAGTGGCCCGACCGCGACCGGTTTGTGCTGTCGGCGGGGCATGGCTCCATGCTGATCTATTCGATGAACCATCTGCTGGGTTACAGCGATATGGACATGGACCAGATCCGCAATTTCCGCCAGCTTGGCTATCGCACCGCAGGCCATCCGGAATACGGCCACGCGGACGGGATAGAGACCACCACCGGCCCGCTGGGGCAGGGGATTGCCACCGCTGTCGGCATGGCCCTTGGCGAGCGGATGCAGAACGCGCGTTTCGGGGATGATATGGTCGATCACTGGACCTATGTCATTGCCGGCGACGGCTGCCTGATGGAGGGCATCAGCCACGAAGCCATCGACATGGCCGGCCATCTGGGGCTGGGCCGGATGGTGGTGTTCTGGGACGACAACAGCATCACGATTGACGGGTCTACGGATGTGTCCACCTCTACCGACCAGAAGGCGCGTTTTGCGGCGGCCGGCTGGCAGGTGCTGGAATGCAACGGGCATGATCAGGAGTCCATCGCGGCGGCTATCGAGGCGGCGCGGGGGGATGAATCCCGCCCCTCTTTCATCGACTGCAAGACGATCATCGGTTTCGGCGCTCCGAACAAGCAGGGCACCGCCGCCACCCACGGTGCGCCTTTGGGCGAGGACGAAATCGCCGCCGCGCGGGCCAAGCTGGGCTGGGACTATCCCCCGTTCGAGATCCCGCAGGACGTTTACGACGCCTGGCACGCGGTTGCGGCCCGTGGCAAGGCGGCGCGGGAAAACTGGGAAGTGCGCGCACAGGCCAGCGACAAATCCCGCGCGTTTTTTGCCGCGATGGACGGCGCCTCCCGTGAGGGGGTTCCCGCGGCGGTCGAGGCTTACAAGGCGAAGATGTCGCAAGAGGCCCCGAAGGTGGCCACCCGCAAGGCCAGCCAGATGGCGCTGGAGGTTATCAATGCGGCCTGCCCGACGATGGTTGGCGGC
>JALWQC010000332.1 GCA_027080755.1 Paracoccaceae bacterium | reverse complement strand
GCAAAAACCCTCTTTTCCATAACGCGCAAAATACCGGACTTTTGCGCGCTACCCAAGCAGTTTTCCGATGCAGCCAAAAAACAACGCCCGCTTTTGCAAACGGACGTTGGAATTTTTCTTTTATTTCAATGGCTTACGCCAAGGTTTCGCATGCGAAACCGTCTTTACTCCTTTTCCAGCAGATACTGGATATGATCCATCACCAGATCCACCATCTCGTTATCCGCATATTTTCCGGTAAAGCGCACGTCGATATAGCCCGGCCCGTTGATCTTTTCGATCTTCACCCCGTTGGCCAGCTCGATCACCCCGTGCCGCTGCGGTTTCCCTGCGCGACGCTCGGCCTTGCGGCGCTGCTGGCCGGCCTCGAAATCCTTCAGCGGCTCTTCCAGCAACTTCCATTCCGCCTCGAAACTGTCGGGGGTTTCGGCGGCCAGCGCATGGCGGAAAACCTGCCCCTGCCCTGCCTTCAAAGCCGCCGCCAGCCGCAGGCCGGCCCGCTCGGACATCTGGGTCGGATAGACCAGCAGATCGCCCAGCTCCTCGAAGATCAGGGCAAAGCTGCGGATCTTGGACCGCTTGGATTTGGAGCCCGCCGCGAACAGCGCCTCCACCGCCGATTCCACATCCCGAAAGGCCCCCTGCGCCGTGGCAATCACCGCAATCCGGCCCCGTTCGTATTGGCTCAGATCGGCGCGGATCTCGTTTTCCTCGACCATGGAAATATAGGCATCCGAGGCATCCTTGGGCGCCCGCACCAGCGCCGCGATCTGCCCGAATTCCGCCTTGCCGGTTTCCAGCGACAAGGCCCGCAAGGCCGCCAGCCGCCGCCAGCCGGAGATCAGGCCATAGGGTTGTTCGGCCCCCTCCTCCAGCGCCAGAACCTCGATCGGCATCCGCAAACCATGCGCCATGATAGAGTGCTTCAGCTCCGCCATTTCATCGTCGTCCACCGCCATCCGGTCGCGGCTAAGGTGGTCCGTCGCGATGTCCTCCAGCGGGATCTGCACGGCAATCAGACCGGCCTTTTGCGCCGCCTGATAGCGCTTGGCGTCCCCCTCGTATTGCGCCGCCTTCACCCGCGCCTCGGTGCTGTCCGCCGCGGCCTGCTGCGCCGCCTCGCCGGCGACCCTTGCGATCGGGGGGACGTTCATCCCCAGCCCGGGGCGCGGCTTGTCCCCGGGTTTCGCTGCGATACCTTCCGCCAGCTTCGCCAGCTCCTCGGCGCTGGGAACATCCAGCCGTCTGCGTCTAGCCATTTTCCTGCCCTTTCATTTCCTGTTCGTCCCGCCACCAGCACCCTATCAGAAGCTCCTTGAATTCCGCATAGGTCCGGTCGAATGTCTCGCGGCCGCGAACATAGGTTTCCCGGTTGAAGTCCCTGTAGTCCGCCTCGTAAATGCCGTTCACCTGCTCGCCGGCCTGCCCGACAAGGGCGGTGTATTCCTGCCGGTAGGCGTTCATGAAATCCCCGAAATAGGCCTGAATGACATTGGCCAGATCGGTCTGCTGGCTGGCGTCGAAACGGGTGATAATGGCCCGCACCACGTCCCACTCAAACCGGATCTCCGGCAGGCCCGCCGCACGGTTCGCAGCGTTTTCCCCGTCCTCGATAGAGGCAAAGGTGGTATACAGCATGTCGAAAAACCGCCCCGTGGAATCGAATTCCAGAAACGAGGCCCCCAGCGGCACCAGCAGGATATCGGCCGCCGCCAGCGCGTTGATTGTCAGATACCCAAGGGCCGGCGGGGTATCCAGAATGATGACGTCGTAAGCGTCCAGAAGGCCCTCGTCCTCCAGAAAATTGGTCAGGCCATCCCAGAGCTTCCAGCCCCGCAAAGACTGGCGCCAGACGGGGATCTGGAATTCGGCCCAATACAGATTCAGCTGCGCGCCGATCAGGTCGATATTGGGCCAGTGGGTGTTCTGGATGATGTCCGAAGCGCCGATTTTCAGGGCCTCTTCCAATGTCTCGTCCAGCGGGGCAGGGGGGTGGCCGGCGGCCTCGCGGACCTGATTTTCGGCCACCAGCGCCTTGGCGAAATCCTTGGCGATCAGGGGGAAAACGGTGGACCACTCGTCCTCTACCTCGCCACCCATGATAGAGGTCATGGAGCCTTGCGAATCCAGATCGATCACCAGCACCTTGTAGCCGTCCAGCGCCGCCGACATGGCCAGATGCGCCGCGGTAGAGGTCTTGCCGACCCCGCCCTTGAAATTGGCAATCGCGGTGATCTTGGCCTGCGCGCCGGCCGGCTTGTAGGGCTTGTATTCCTTGGTAGAGACCCCCTCGGCGGCGAAGTGGTCGCGCAGGGTCAGGACCTCTTGCAGGGTGAACCATTTGGCGCCGTTTTCATGGCCGGTCTCGGTTTCCCCCTGCGGCAGCTCGGGGTGGGATTTCAGGACGCGGCGGAAGTGGGCCGGCGCGACGGGGATCAGGTATTTGGTGATCTCCCAGGTGGAAAATTTCCGCAAGTGTTTCTTGCCCTCGGGGGCGTGGCCGCGCTTGGCCAGATCAAGGCGGCCCTTGGCGCAGAAGCTGGCCGCCTGGGCGAATCGCTGGGTGTTGATAGGGTCACCCAGTTTCGCAGCGGCGGCCGCCGGATCGAGATTCATATAGGGAGGGGCGGAGGGCTCCGGTTTTCTGCTCATTCCAGATTTCCTGTCATGTGAGGTGTTTTTCTGATTGTCCCTGTGATAATGACACATTGTTGCAAGGATGGGAACAGTTTCTATGGTTTCGCATGCGAAACCGTATTATGTTAAATAAAAACAGGCACACAGACCCGCGACAGCGGGGATAAAGTTGTAAGTATTTTAGTATATTTAGAATCTTTGCGTAGAAAAAAAGTTTTTTTGCCAATGGGTTAGCAGGTGTTCGGGACCGGTTTACAGGATGAAAGGTATCCGTTTACAGGGGCTTGGGGACCCGTCTGCAGGGGGAAGGGTGCCTGATTCCGGTGCAAGGGGAACCCGGACTCGGGGAGTCCGAAAACCGCCGTTTTGACTCCGAAAACCCCGTTTTAGCCCCGTTTTGCAGCGAACGGTCGAAGGTGAATTTGCGCAACAGGGGGGGAACCTGTGGTATAGGTACCCGGATACGGGAATCGGAAAACGCGCTAAGGAACCTATAAAGGTGTTGCTTTCGGGTTCCTGTTGTCGCAGGCTGGGCAAAAATACGGGCAAGATATGAATCAGGTAGACGACATTCCCCACGGGCAGTTGAGCGGGGCCCTGCGCCGCGACAGCGTCAAGAAAAACGTGGCCGCCATCCATGTCAGCGGCAAGCTGTCCCTGCTGCAACGCAAGCTGTCCAACGTGCTGCTGCTGAACGCCTATGACGAGCTGACGACGAAGCAGTCCCATTCCATCGACGCCAAGACCCTGTGCCTGATGATCGGCTATAATTCCAACGACACCGACACCCTGCGCGCGGCGCTGCGATCACTGGCGGAAACGGTGGCGGAATGGGATATGCTGGACAAGAACGGCAAGCAGGAGTGGGGGGTTTCAAGCCTGTTGTCCTATGCCAAGCTGACGGCGGGGGTGTGCGAATACGCCTATTCGCCGGCGCTGGCGGAAAAGCTGTTCGATCCGAAGATTTTCGCCCTGATCAACCTGAATATCCAGCGGCGCTTTACCAGCGGCCACGGGCTGGCCCTGTATGAAAACTGTTTCCGCTTCGTGCGCACCGGCTCCACCGGATGGTGGGAGATCGACCTGTTCCGCCGGCTGATGGGGGTGGCCGACAGCGCCTATTACGAAAGTTTCAAGCATCTGAACGCCAAGATTATCAAGCCGGCGGTGGCCGAGGTGAACAAGACCTCCAACATCCAGCTGGAGCCGGAGTTCCGCAAGCAGGGCCGGCGCGTGTCCCATATCCGGTTCCTGATCCGCGAGAACCCGCAACTGGCGATGTTCGAGATCGACGACAGCGAGGGCGTGCGCAATTCCGATGTGTATCTGGCGCTGGTGGGGCAGGGGGTCTCGGACCGGTTGGCGCGCCAGTGGATCGCCGAACATGGCGAGGGGTATGTGCGCGAAAAGCTGGACTATGTGGCGGCGAAGGATAGGGCAGGGGCCATCAGGGGCAGCGCGGCGCAATATCTGTCCGCCGCCATCCGCGACGATTATTCCGAGGCCGAACCCCCCGCCCCCGATCCCGAACAGAAAGCCGCCGCCAAAGCCCGCGCGGCAGAGGCGGCAGAGCAGGCCGCCGCAGAGGCCGCGCGCGACGCGGAACGCAGGGCGGAACGGCAGGGCAGGGCGGCGC
>JALWQC010000331.1 GCA_027080755.1 Paracoccaceae bacterium | reverse complement strand
CGGCTGCCCGCCCAATATCGCGCTGGATGCCGGAATGCTGCAACACTGGCTGGACAAGCGCAAACCCGGGCAGAACAAATTCACCACCCAGCGGCAAGAGGCCGATCAGGTTGAAATCCTGTCCGGCGTGTTCGAGGGGCGCACAACCGGCACGCCGATCCAGTTGATGATCCGCAACACCGACCAACGGTCCAGGGACTATGGCGATATTGCCGAAAAATTCCGGCCCGGGCATGCGGATATCACCTATTACCAGAAATACGGCAACCGGGATTATCGCGGCGGCGGGCGTTCCAGTGCGCGGGAAACAGCGGCGCGGGTGGCAGCCGGCGGTGTGGCGCGCGTGGTGCTGGCGGCGCTGGTGCCGGATCTGGAGATCACCGGATATATGGTGCAAATGGGGCCGCACCGGATTGACCGTTCCAAGTTCGACAAGGCCGTGATCGGCACAAACCCGTTCTGGACACCGGATCCCGCTGCGGCCGAGCTGTGGGACGGATATCTTTCCGATTTGCGCAAGTCTGGCAGCTCTGTCGGGGCGATTGTCGAGGTGGCTGCCTCCGGCGTGCCGGCAGGTTTGGGGGCGCCGGTCTATGCCAAGCTCGATACCGACGTTGCGGCGGCCATGATGTCGATCAATGCGGTGAAAGCTGTCGAGATCGGCGCCGGAATGGAAGCCGCCACCCTGACGGGGGAGGAAAACGCCGACGAGATCACCATGGGGCCGAACGGGCCGGTTTATTCCAGCAACCACGCGGGCGGCATTCTTGGCGGGATTTCAACGGGTCAGGATGTTGTCTGCCGTTTTGCGGTCAAGCCGACCTCTTCCATCCTGACGCCGCGCCGAACCGTGACAAAATCCGGTGAAAACACCGAGATTATCACCAAGGGCCGCCATGACCCCTGCGTCGGTATCCGTGCCGTCCCCGTGGGCGAGGCCATGATGGCCTGCGTTCTGCTGGACCATTTCCTGTTGCACCGCGGGCAGATTGGCGAAAATCAGGGTGTTATCGGCTAAACCAGTCCGGCGCGTTTGCGGATGGTATCGTCGCGAAGCGCCACCTCTTGTCCGTTGAATTCATCGGCGTCACGGGTGCAAAGCCAGGCGATTGCCTTGGCCGGCCATTCGGCAGGGACATGCACCGACGGATCCAGCTGGCTGACCGGATTTATCCCCGAGGCCTTGATAGCCACCTGCATATAGGTGGCGACCGTCCCGGGGCTAAGCCCGAAAATCCGCAGTCCGCTTTCCCGGTTTTCCAGATGTGCGCAACGGGTCAGCATCGCGGCCCCTGCCTTGGCTGCGCAATAATGCCCCCAGCCTTCCAGCGGGGCATGGGCCGCCCCCGAACTGATGTTGACAATAGTGCCGGAGTTTTGCGCCAGCATGTGGGGCAATGCGGCCCGAAATCCGTGATAAATCCCCTTCAGGTTTATGTCGATCGCATGGGACCAGCTTGCCGGATGTGATGTGGCCATTGGGCCGATCGGATCGATAACGCCGGCATTTCCGACGAATATATCCAGCTTGCCGAAATTGGCGATGCAGGTTTCAACGGCCGCTTCCACATCCTCGTATCTGGCAACGTCACAGGTAACGGCAATCGCCCTTCCGCCTGTTGTGTTGATGGTTTCGGCAAGGGTTTCGATCTGTTCGGCACTTCGGGCTGCCAGAACAACCGAAACGCCGCGATTTGACAGCTCCAGCGCTGTTGCTGCCCCGATTCCACGGCTGGCACCGGTGATAATGGCTGTTTTCCCTGCTAATTCCGACATATTCCGCCCTCTTTTGTTCGCGGCCAGTTTGGCCCGTGAAGGCTGCTTAGGCAAGCGTCACCCGCCGTAACTGCGCACCAGGGCACCGGCCAGCAGGCTCCAACCATCGGCGATGACAAAAAAGGCAAGCTTGAACGGCAGCGAAATAACCGCCGGCGGAACCATCATCATACCCATGGACATAAGCACGGCCGCAATCACAAGGTCGATCACCAGAAACGGGATAAAGACCAGAAAGCCGACCTCGAACCCGCGCTGGATTTCCCCCAGAAGGAAGGAAGGCACCAGAATGGACAGCGGGACGGGCTTGTCCGGCGCAACTTTGGTCGGGGAAATATCGACCATCGTGGCAAGCGTGTCGGGCGATACGCGGTTTTCCATGAAGGCGCGAAAAGGGGCCATCGTGCGGGTAAAGCCTTCTTCGGCGGTGATTTCCTCGGCCATCAGGGGTTGCACGCCGTTGTCCCAGGCTTCGGTAAAAACCGGCTCCATTACGAACCAGGTCAGAAACAGGGCAAGGCTGACGATCATCATGTTTGGCGGCGCCTGTTGCACCCCGATGGCCTGTCGCAGGATGGAAAGGACGGTTACCATGAACGGAAAACAGGTAACCATAATCGCCAATCCGGGCGCGAGGCTAAGCACCGTCAGCAAAACAAACAGTTGCACCGTGCGCAAAGACAGCGAATCCCCGCCGAGGTTGACCGACAGTTCCTGTGCCAGAACGGGCGAGGACAGGAAAACAAGTGCAATGCCCAGCAGGGCCGTGTAACGCAGTTTCATGTTACAGCCCTTCGGAAAGGTCGGCCACTTCTGTCAGGCGCACGCCAAGGTTCCCGTTGTCTTCGTCCAGTTCCTCCAACTCGCCGCGGGCGATCAGGCGATCCCCGACGTAGACATCCACCGGATCGGCGATTTTACTGTCAAGCTGAAGGACACTGTCACTTTCCAGTTTTACAAGGTCCGACAGGGACAGCCGTGCCTTTCCGACCGAGATCGTGATCTCTATCTGGACGCCCATCAGGGATTTGCCGCGAAGTTGCGACAAGGGGCTTTCGGGGGTTTCAGTTTCCATTGTTCACCTCGGTTTTCTGTTGGCGGTCCAGTTCTGCGAAATAGGCGTTTATGCTGTCTTCAACGGCCCGTTTGTTGGCGGCCAGATCAATCAGATCGAAGCCGTCATTCCAGCCAATGCGCGCCTGTTGGGGGGCCAGATCCGGATCTTCCAGAATTTCCAGCTGTGTGGAAGAATTGGTAAACAGCGATTCGATTTCCGGCTTGTCTTCGGCGGAAACAAAGATCGTAAGGCTGTCCCCGGGGGCCGTGCGAACGACATGTTCAACCGCATCAGCCACCTCGTAGGACAGTCCGGTTTTGGCAAGGGCGGGCGCAAGGGCCTGCAGCAGGGACAAAACCAGCGGGCGCAAGGAAGACAGGGCGGTGCGGTGGGCTTCCTCCCGGACCAGAAAGGCATCCCCGATAACTTCGTGAATCCGGGCGAGCGTTTGGGATTGTGTGGTGGAAAACGCCGCGCTGGCCGCATCCGCCCCGTCCCGCACGCCGTTTTCATAGGCTTCCTTGCGGATTTCCTCTATTTCCTCGGGGCTGACAATGCGGGCAACGGTATTCGGGCGCACAGGATGAAGGAATTTTTCCAGTCGTATAGCAGACATCAGCTCACCTGTTCTTTCTGGTTAACGGGTTCGGATTCAATCCAGTTGCGCAAAAGATGGCCGGATTCATCGGCCCGTTTGGCAATGGTTTCGCGCAGAATATCGACGGGGTCGGGATTGGCATCGGACAACGTGCCGGCAGGGGTTTGCACGGCCGCCCCGTCGATCACGGCCGGATCGTTTTGCAACCCGTCCAGATCATCGGCCGGCAGGCGCGGGATCTCGGGCATCGGGTTCAGCAGGATCGGGCGGATCACAAACATTCCGATAACGATGGCAACCAGACCCAGCAGGGCCATTTGTATAAGCATCGGAATATTCAGCACAAAATTGGAAAACATGCCGGCGGTGGCGACGGTTCCCACCTCGGCAGGGGCGGGGAACTGCATGGTTTCGATGGTAACAACATCCCCGCGACTTTCGGTAAAGCCGACGGCCGATTGTACCAGCGCCTTGAAGGCGGCCAGCTCCTCGGCGGAGCGCGGGGTATAGACCGTATTGCCGTTGGCATCTGTTGTCGTTTCCCCGTTTACCAGAACGGCAACGCTTAGCCGGGCAATATCCCCCGGCTGGCGGGTGCTTTCGCGCACGGTCTCGGAGATATCATAGTTAATGCGCTCGCGGGTGCGGGACTGGTTCCGCGTGCTTGTCCCGCCGGCGCTTGCCCCTGTATCGGGCAGATTCGAGGCAACGGTAACATCCCCGCCAGCCCCGCCGGTGCTGTTTTCCGTATCGGTTTCACTGTCCGAGCTGACCGGCACACGGCCGTTCGGATCCAGAATCCGTTCCGTGGTAACCTCGCTTGCGGTCAGGGGTTCCACCATGACCTCGAC
>JALWQC010000330.1 GCA_027080755.1 Paracoccaceae bacterium | reverse complement strand
ACATGCAGCTGGGGCACGGGGAAAGCATCGCGGATACCGCACGGGTCCTGTCGCGTTATGTTGACCTGATCATGATCCGCACGTTCGAGGAAAATACCCTGCTGGAAATGGCCGAATACGCCAGCGTGCCGGTTATCAACGGCCTGACGGACCGCACGCACCCCTGCCAGATCATGGCCGACGTGATGACCTTCGAGGAACACCACGGCCCGATAAAGGGCAAGAAGGTCGTCTGGACCGGTGACGGCAACAACGTCGCCGCCAGCTTTCTGCATGCCGCGGGGCAGTTCGGCTTTGATCTGACCTTCACCGGCCCCGAAAGTCTGGACCCGGAACCGGAATTTGTGGAATTCGCGCGCTCCAAAGGGTCGAAAATCACGATCGAGCGGGACGCGGAAAAGGCGGTCGAGGGCGCCGATCTGGTTGTGGCCGATACATGGGTTTCGATGCACGACAACCAGTCCTCTGTCCAGCGGCGCCACAATCTGTTGCAGCCCTATCAGGTCAACAAGCACCTGATGCAGCACGCCAAACCCGACGCCCTGTTCATGCACTGCCTGCCCGCCCACCGTGGCGAGGAAGTGACAAACGAGGTCATGGACGGCCCGCAATCCGTTGTCTTTGACGAGGCCGAAAACCGCCTGCACGCCCAAAAGGCCGTCATGCGCTGGTGTCTGGGGAAATAACCGCTTTGCTATCTCCGCCGCCGTCTAACGGCGGGGATATCGCTTGGCCGTTCCATAATTTCCGGCGCGGGATGGGGCGGCAGCCCGTGGTTGGCGCGCCAGTATTGCGGGCCGCGATGGACAAACCAGTAGGGCAGCGTCAGCACAAAACCGGCAACAAACCCGCCGATATGCGCCCAATAGGCCACCCCGCCCGCAGCAACACTCGCCCCGGTTCCGTTCAGCAACTGCACCCCGAACCAGAACAGCAGGGTAACCCAGGCCGGCACGCTGAAGCGTTTGAAAAACACGAACAGCACGACGATCATGTCAACGCGCGCCCGTGGAAACAACAACAGATACCCGCCCATCACACCGGCAATCGCCCCCGAGGCCCCGATCATGGGAACGGCCGAGTCCGGCTCTGACAGGATATGGGCAAAACCGGCCAGCATGCCGCTGGCCAGATAGAACAGCAAAAAGCCGATGTGGCCGAAGGCGTCTTCCAGATTGTCCCCGAAAATCCACAGAAACAGCATATTCAGCGCCAGATGCCAGAACCCGCCGTGCAGGAACATGCTGGTAAAAACCGTATAAGCATGCCCGCCATCCATAACCAGCCGCGGCACAGAGGCCCAGTTATAGTAAAACGCCCCCAACTGCGCCGGATTGGTCATGGCCTGATAGGTCAGCAGATACACCGCCACATTCACGGCAATCAGCCCATAGGTAACATAGGGCGTGCGTTCGGACGGGTTGTGATCGCGGATCGGAAACATGGCGACAGCATGCCGATCAGCCCCGCCACGTCAACCGGTTTGCGCCGGAACGAAAAGGGCGCGGGGTTTAAACCCGCGCCCCCTGACAAGTTTTCGAAGCGATCAATACCCCGGAAGGGCTGCGTAATACGTCCGCGGCGCAAAGCGGGCGCCCTTGCCGAAGTTATAGTTAAGCCCCAGCGAGAAATAGCGAGAGGAGCCGCTCTCCATAGAGGCTGCGCGCAAATCCAGTTCCAGACTGTCGGTAATATCGGATTTCACCCCGGCATAGATATTGTCTGTCTGGGAACTACCATCAATTTCCACTGTATAACCACCATAAACCTGCATCTGCCCGGGCAAAGACCCGAGATTATCGAAGTTATACCCGATCTGCGCGCCGACAAGATAAACCGGATTGGAATCCGTGATTGCATAGGTAGCAAAGGTCTCGGCCTCTATCGAACCGCTGTTATATCCGGCCTCGGCACCGATATAGATCCAGTCCAACGTGCCTGAACCTGTGGTATCGGCCTCCACATATGCCCCGAGATCCGTATTCGGGTTCAGGGCATAAATGACATGGGCCCCATAACTCAGGTACATGTTCGAACTGTTGGAATAGGTGGCCCCAAGAAGGTCGAACTGCAGATCAAAGGACGGGCTGATATCATACATCAGCGATCCGCCGAACTGCAGGGCATAGTCATAACCATCATCCGGTGCGGAAATATAGGTAAGGCCAACGGTCCCGTCGAATGCCGATTGCGCCAAGGCACCGGTTGCGCCAAGCGCCATGATGGCCGTTGCTGTGATTGTGTGAACCAGTTTCATAATATCGCTCCTGTTTAAAACCCTTCACCTTATTATATAAGGTTTTTGAAAAATACGCAACAATTTTACATGATATGCAGTATTATTCGCCACATATTCGCAACGCTTATTTTCGTTCCCCTCTGGCCCTTGCGCCCGCTCTGTTGTAAACCGCCCGCAGATTTTAGCAGGGGAACACTCATGGCACGTATACTGGTTACATCCGCCCTTCCGTATATCAACGGCATCAAACATCTTGGCAATCTGGTCGGCAGCCAGCTGCCCTCGGACGTTTATGCCCGCTTTATGCGCGCCCGCGGCAACGAGGTCATGTTCATCTGCGCCACGGACGAACACGGCACCCCGGCCGAGCTGGCCGCCGCCAAGGCCGGCGTCCCCGTCGCGGAATTTTGCGCCGATATGTGGCAGGTGCAAAAGGACATCGCGGACGGGTTCCGCCTGTCCTTCGACTATTTCGGCCGCTCCAGCTCGGACCGCAACCGCCAGATCACGCAGCATCTGGCCGCGCAGCTGGGCAAAAACGGGCTGATAGAGGAAGTCAGCGAAAAACAGGTCTATTCCCACGCGGACGGGCGCTATCTGCCGGATCGCTATATAGAGGGCACCTGCCCCAACTGCGGCTCTGAAAACGCGCGCGGTGACCAGTGCGAGAACTGCACGAAACAGCTGGACCCTACAGATCTGATCAACCCGCGCTCGGCCATTTCCGGCAGCACCGATCTGGAGGTGCGCGAAACCAAGCACCTGTATCTGCGTCAAAGCGCCATGCGCGAAAAGCTGGATGCGTGGATCGACAGCCAGAAGGGCTGGCCGGTGCTGACCACCTCTATTGCCAAAAAGTGGCTGCACGACGGCGACGGCCTGCGGGATCGCGGCATCACCCGCGATCTGGACTGGGGCGTTCCGGTGCAGTTCGAGGGCGCGCCCTGGTCCGGCATGGAAGGCAAGGTTTTCTACGTCTGGTTCGACGCCCCGATCGAATATATCGGCGCAACGGCGGAATGGGCCGATGCGACCGGTCAGGACGATGCGGCATGGGAACGCTGGTGGCGCACGGACAAGGGCGCCGACGATGTAAAATACGTCCAGTTCATGGGCAAGGACAACGTCCCCTTCCACACGCTTTCCTTCCCCGCCACGCTGATGGGCTCGAACGAGCCGTGGAAGCTGGTGGATTTCATCAAGTCCTACAACTGGCTGACCTATGAGGGCGGAAAGTTTTCCACCTCGCAGGGGCGCGGGATTTTCATGAACCAGGCGCTGGACATCATGCCCCCGGACTACTGGCGCTGGTGGTTGCTTAGCAACGCGCCCGAAAGTTCCGACAGCGATTTCACATGGGAAAGCTTTCAGGGCGGCATCAACAAGGATCTGGCCGATGTGCTGGGCAATTTCGTGTCGCGGGTTACGAAATTCTGCCGCTCGAAATTCGGAGAGGTCGTCCCCGAGGGCGGCACCTATGGCGAGGCCGAGGCCGCCGTCAGCGCCGAAATCGCCAAGCGTCTGCAAGCCTATCAGGACCACATGGACGCCATCGAGATCCGCAAAGCCGCCGCCGATCTGCGCGCGATCTGGGTTGCGGGCAACGAATACCTGCAGGCCGCCGCCCCGTGGAGCGTGTTCAAAACCGACCCCGAAGCCGCCGCTGCAATGGTGCGTTTCGCCCTGAACCTGATCCGGCTATACGCTATCCTGTCCGAACCCTTCATCCCCGACGCCAGCGACAAAATTCTGGCGGCGCTGAACGTGACGGACAAAAGCTGGCCCGATGATCTGGACGCGGCCCTGAACGCCCTGCCCGCCGGCCACGCCTTTGAAACCCCCGATGTGCTGTTTGCCAAAATCAGCGACGAACGGCGCGAGGAACTCGAAGCGCAATTCGCCGGCGAGGAATGAAAGCCACCTGCCATTGCGGCGCAGTCGAACTGGCCGTGGATTTCCCCGACGGGTTGGGGGATTTGAAGCGCTGCAACTGTTCGATCTGCCGGCGCAAGGGGGCCGTCATGGCCTATACGGCGGTGGAAAACCTGCAGGTGGTGAAGGGCGCGGACAAACTGTCCGTCTATTCCTTTCACACCCACACGGCGAAACAT
>JALWQC010000329.1 GCA_027080755.1 Paracoccaceae bacterium | reverse complement strand
CGGTTTATGCTGTCTCGGCGGCGTTGCGCGATGGTGGCCGGCTGATGCTGGATCTGCTGCCGGATCTGCCGTTGGCGCAGGTGGAAAAACGGCTGGCAAAACCGCGCGGCAAGAACAGCCTGTCAAACCATTTGCGCAAGACGCTGGGGTTGAAGGGGGTGAAGGCGGCGCTGCTGCGCGAGTGTGGCCCTCTGCCCGAGGGCACGGCGCTGGCGGCACGGATAAAGGCGCTGCCTTTGGCGCTGGACGGGCCGGCGCCGCTGGATCAGGCGATCTCGACTGCCGGCGGGGTGATGCGCGGGGCGTTGGACGGGTTGATGCTGAAGGTCCGCCCCGGGGTGTTTTGCGCCGGCGAGATGCTGGACTGGGAGGCCCCGACCGGCGGCTATCTTCTGACGGGCTGCATGGCGACGGGGCTGGCTGCGGGGCGGCAGGCGGCGGAATATTAGGGTCTACGCCCTTATGCATCTCTGATCTGCTATAGTTCCCCCAATCCATTGGTTTGCAAGCCCATGGATTGGGGGGGGCACACCGTTATGCTCTTGTGGCAAGACCATGTTTCTTAGACCGGTGGCACCTTCTCTTTCGTCTGTCTCGAACAGTTGATTGGGGCCGTTTCGGACCCCGTAGCATAGTGAGGGCATGGCTGCCATTGGTCCGAAGGAATGCTCGAACGAGAATAGGATTATGGCACAAAATACACGCTTTATCGGCATTGATGTGGGGAAATTCGAAATTTGCGTTTATCGCGAGGATCTCGGCACTCCGACGCCTTTCCCCAACACCGAAAAAGGCCACGCCAATTTGGCGCAGATCCTGGGCGATCCAACGGGTCAGATCGTGGCTTTGGAGCCCACCGGCGGGTGCGAATGGGCGGTTTGGGAGGCGCTTGAGGCGGCCGGTTTCGATGTGCGGCAGGTCTCGGCGGCGCATGTGCGCAATTTTGCGCGATCCTTGGGCAATCTGGCCAAAACCGACCCCCTGGATGCGCGCATGATTGCCCGCTTCATTGCGTTCAGACCAAATGCAGGCCGACGCTTGCCTCTGAAAATACTACGTGATCTCAATGTGTTGACGACCAAGAGGCAGCAATTGCTTGCCTGCAAAAAGAAATTGACCTGCCAGATGAAACAACGCGGATCATCAGCGGTAGACGCGTTGGATCAGGCGCATTTGGCGCTGTTGGTTGAGCAGATTTCAGAGCTGGAAACGCGGATCGGGCAGTTGACAGGAAGCGATGAAAGGCTTGATCGACGTGCGAAAGTTCTGCGTTCGATCCCGGGGGTCGGCCCGGTCCTATCGGCTGCCCTGATTGGTCAAATGCCCGAACCGGGAGCGCTCGGTGAAAAGCAGGTCGCAGCCCTCGTGGGCCTTGCGCCGATGAACAGCGACAGCGGAAAATATGCCGGAAAACGACGCATTCGAGGCGGCAGAACCAACCTGCGACATCTGCTCTATCAGGCGGCGTTGGCGGCTTCGAATCACAACCCGACACTGGCGGTTTTTGCCAAACGCCTGAAGGCGCAAGGCAAACCCCATAAGCGCGTGCTCATCGCCCTGGCGCGCAAATTGATCATCATTGCAAATGCGTTACTGGCGAAAAATGCGGTGTGGAAGGCACAGTGAAGATACAGTTGCTAATGTCTTCTTGCCCGCTGCGCGAGGCCCTAATACTATGGGGCAGACGCAGGAGCAAAAACCATGGCCGACAGCATTACATTCACGCTCGACGGGGAACAGGTCACCGCGCGGGATGGCGAAACCATCTGGCAGGTTGCCAAACGCCAAGGCAAGACCCTGCCGCATTTGTGCCACGCCGACGAGCCGGGCTATCGCAGTGACGGCAACTGCCGCGCCTGCATGGTAGAGGTCGAAGGCGAGCGGGTTCTGGCCGCCTCTTGCGTGCGCAAGGTGGATGCGGGGATGGTGGTGCGCACGGACAGCACGCGGGCGGAAAAATCGCGCAAGATGGTGCTGGAACTGCTGCTGGCCGACCAGCCGGCGCGGGAAAACGCCCATGATTCGGCCTCGCACCTGTGGCAAACAGCCGAGGACGCCGGCCTGCAACAAAGCCGCTTCCCTGCCCGCGACCACACCCCGTTGCTGGACGCCAGCCATGTGGCGATGCACGTTAACCTTGACGCCTGCATCCAGTGCAACCTGTGTGTGCGCGCCTGCCGCGAGGTGCAGGTCAACGACGTGATCGGCATGGCGGGGCGCGGCGCGGATACCAAAATCGTCTTTGATTTCGATGACCCGATGGGCCGCTCCACCTGTGTTGCCTGCGGGGAATGTGTGCAGGCCTGCCCGACCGGCGCGCTGATGCCGGCGCGGGAACTGGACGCTGCGGAACGGGGCAACAGCGCCGATTTCGACCGCGAGGTGCAATCCGTCTGCCCCTATTGCGGGGTCGGTTGCCAGATTTCCTTCAAGATCAAGGACGAAAAAATCCTGCGGGTAGACGGGGTTAACGGCCCTGCCAACGAACAACGGCTGTGCGTCAAGGGGCGCTTCGGCTTTGACTATGTCAGCCACCCGCACCGCCTGACGAAACCCCTGATCCGGCGCGCGGATGCCCCCAAGGGGCTGAACGTCGATCCGGCCAACCCGCTGACCCATTTCCGCGAGGCCACCTGGGACGAGGCCCTGGACGCCGCCGCCGACGGTCTGGCCCGTTTGCGCGACACTAAAGGCGGGCAATCCGTGGCAGGTTTCGGATCCGCCAAATGCACCAACGAAGAGGCCTATCTCTTCCAGAAACTGATCCGCACCGGATTCGGCCATAACAACGTGGACCATTGCACGCGGCTGTGCCATGCGTCCTCGGTTGCGGCGCTGATGGAAAATATCGGCTCGGGGGCGGTAACGGCCAGCTTCAACGAAATTGAAAACGCCGATTGCGCCATTGTGATCGGCACGAACACGGTGGAAAACCACCCCGTTGCCGCAACCTATTTCAAGCAGTTCGCCAAACGCGGCGGCACGCTGATCACCATTGATCCGCGCGGCGTCGGGCTGGGCCGACATGCACGCCACCACCTGCAATTCCGCCCCGGCACCGATGTGGCGCTGCTGAATGCGCTGATGAATGTCATCATGGAAGAAGGCCTGTATGACGCCGCCTATATCGAACGTTTCACCGAGGGCTGGCCGGAGATGCAGGCGCATCTGGCCGGTTTCACGCCGGAAAAAATGGCGCCGCTTTGCGGGGTAGAGGCCGAAACCATCCGCACCGTGGCGCGGGAATTCGCCAGTGCCCGCGCAGGGATGATTTTCTGGGGGATGGGGGTCTCGCAGCATATCCACGGCACGGACAACGCGCGCTGCCTGATATCGCTGGCGCTGATGACCGGCAACGTGGGGCGGCCGGGGACGGGGCTGCATCCGCTGCGGGGGCAGAACAATGTGCAGGGGGCCTCGGACGCGGGGTTGATCCCGATGTTCCTGCCCGATTATCAAAGCGTCACCGACACGGGCGCGCGGGGGCGGTTTTCCGACCTCTGGGGGCAGGCTTTTGACGAAACGCCAGGCCTGACGGTTGTGGAAATCATGAATGCTATCCACGCGGGCGATATCAACGGCATGTATATTCTGGGCGAAAACCCCGCCATGTCCGACCCCGATGTGGACCATGCCCGCGCCGCGCTGGCGAAACTGGATCACCTTGTCGTGCAGGATATTTTCCTGACAGAAACCGCGAATTACGCCGATGTTATCCTGCCGGCCTCTGCCTTTGCGGAAAAAACCGGCACCGTTACCAACACCAACCGGCAGGTGCAGATGGGGCGGCCGGCACTGTCCCCGCCCGGACAGGCGCGCGAGGATTGGGCCATCACCGTCGATCTGGCCCGCCGGCTGGGGCTGGACTGGCCCTACACCCACCCGAAAGAGGTTTTCGCCGAAATGAAGCGCGGCATGAAATCGCTGGACAACATCACATGGGAACGGCTGGAACGCGAAACCGTAACCTATCCCAGCCTGTCGCCCGAGGATCCCGGCCAGGCCATCGTGTTTGCCGACGGTTTTCCGCGCCCCGACAAACGCGCCCGTTTCACCCCCGCCGATGTGCAGCCGCCGGACGAGACGCCGGATCGCGACTATCCGTTTATCCTGATAACCGGCCGGCAGTTGGAACATTGGCATACGGGGTCCATGACACGGCGCACGCAGGTTCTGGATTCGGTAGAGCCTGAGGCCAACGCCTCGCTTCATCCGCGCAGCTTGCGCGCGCTCGGGGTGCAGGCGGGGGATATGATTCGCATCACCACCCGTCGCGGCACAGTGGAGATCATGGCGCGCGCCGATCGGGCCGTGGCCGAGGGCAGCGTTTTCCTGCCCTTCGCCTATGTAGAGGCCGCTGCCAAC
>JALWQC010000328.1 GCA_027080755.1 Paracoccaceae bacterium | reverse complement strand
GTCCTGCGCCGCCGCGGGTGCAACCGCCGCGGTTTCCAGCGGGGCGGTGACCGGCGCCACGGGGCTGTCCTGCGGCGCGGGCGAATCATTGGCCGGTGTTGCGGCGACGGGCGCAGGCGTAGCCGGGGTCACCGGGGCCGGCTGGGCCGCACCAAAGGCGGGGGCGCTGGCCACGGGATCGGCGGGCGGGGTGATAACCGGCGCCGGCTCGTTCCGGACCTCGGGGGGGATCGCGGGGGAATCAAACGCCGTGGACAGGGCAATCACGATCACGACACTAAAGGCCGTGCCCGCCAGAACCCCGCGCCAGAACCCGCCTTTTGGCAATAATTCACCGCTGCCCATACCCGTAATCCCCTATTGTGCGATATCAACCGTTTTCATTAGCATAGATCGTTGCTAAACGTCTGTATAGCGTGCAAATTCCGCAAGGAAAGCCCTTTGGGTGCCAGATGAAAGAAACCAGATGCTGCTGCTAATCGATAACTACGACAGTTTCACCTATAACCTCGTGCATTACCTTGGCGAGCTGGGCGCGGATGTTGTCGTGAAACGCAATGACGAACTGTCCGTGCAAGAGGCAATGGACATGGCTCCCGCGGCTATCATGCTGTCCCCGGGCCCGTGTGATCCGGACCAGGCCGGGATCTGCCTGCCGCTGGTGCAGGCGGCGGCGGAAAAGGAAACGCCGCTGATCGGGGTCTGTCTGGGGCACCAGACCATCGGGCAGGCCTTTGGCGGCAAGGTGGTGCGCTGCGGGGAAATCGTGCATGGCAAAATGGGCACGATGCACCACACAGGCAAGGGGCTGTTTCAGGGCCTGCCCTCGCCGTTTCAGGCCACGCGCTACCATTCGCTGGTGGTGGAACGCGACAGCCTGCCCGAGGTGCTGGAAATCACGGCAGAGCTGGAAGACGGCACCATCATGGGCCTGCAACACAGGGAATTGCCGATCCACGGGGTGCAGTTCCACCCGGAATCCATTGCCTCGGAACATGGCTATGCAATGCTGGAAAACTTTCTCGAACTTGCCGGAGGTGCAAAATGAGCGACATCCTGAAACCGATTCTGGCCAAGGCGATTGACGGCCCGCTGACGCGCACCGATGCGGAAACGGCCTTTGGCGAGATCATGGACGGCAAGGCCACCGCGGCGCAGATCGGCGGTTTCCTGATGGTCCTGCGCACCAGATCCGAGGCCGACGCCGAGATCACCGCCGCCGCCGCCGCCATGCGCGCGCGCTGCAACCGCGTAACCGCCCCCGAAGGCGCGATCGACATCGTCGGCACCGGCGGCACCGGCAAGGCTACGCTGAACATTTCCACCGCCACCGCCTTTACCGTCGCCGGCGCGGGCGTGCCCGTGGCCAAACACGGCAACAAGAATATCTCGTCCCTGTCGGGTGCCGCCGATGCGCTGTCGCAGATGGGTGTCAACGTCATGGTCGGCCCCGAGGTGGTCGAAAAAGCCCTGCGGGAGGCCAACATCGGCTTTATGATGGCCCCGATGCACCATCCGGCGATGAAACATGTGATGCCGGCGCGGGTCGAACTGGGCACACGCACGATTTTCAACATCCTCGGCCCGCTGACCAACCCCGCCGGGGTCAAGCGGCAACTGACCGGCGTGTTCACCCCGCATCTGCTGGGGCATATGGCCGAAACCCTGCGCGAGCTTGGCTCGGAGCGCGCCTGGCTGGTGCATGGCTCGGACGGGACCGACGAAATCACCGTCTGCGGCCCGACCACGGTCGCCAAGCTGGAAAACAACACCATCACCCACACCGAGATCCACCCCGAGGACGCCGGCCTGCCCACCTATGCCTTCAAGGACATCACCGGCGGCACGCCCGAATATAACGGCAAGGCCCTGCGGGCGGTGCTGGGCGGCGAAAAGGGCGCCTATCGCGATGCGGTGCTGCTGAATGCCGCCGCGGCGCTGGTGATTGCCGACAAGGCGGGGGATCTGAAAGCGGGGGTTGAAATCGCGGCCGAAAGCCTCGAGTCCGGCCGCGCGATGGAAGCCGTGCAAAAGCTGGCGGCCATAACCTCGGCGGGGGCGTGATGGTGGACATTCTGGAAAAAATCAAGGCCTACAAGCTGGAAGAAATCGCCGCGCGCAAGGCCAGAACCCCCCTGCCCGAGGTAGAGGAAGCCGCCCGCAGCGCCAGCACGCCCCGCGGCTTTGCCAAGGCGTTGCAAAAGGCGGCCGAAACCGGATACGGCCTGATTGCCGAGATCAAGAAAGCCAGCCCTTCCAAGGGGTTGATCCGCGCCGACTTCAACCCTACGGAACTGGCGCGCGCCTATCAGGACGGCGGGGCCACCTGTCTGAGCGTGCTGACGGATACGCCCTCGTTTCAGGGCTCGGACGCTTATCTGATGATGGCGCGTGCAGCCACGGATCTGCCGGTCCTGCGCAAGGATTTCCTCTATGATACCTATCAGGTGGCCGAGGCGCGGGCCCTGGGCGCCGACTGTATTCTGGTGATCATGGCCGCCCTGTCCGACGCACAGGCGCAGGATCTGGAAGCGGCGGCAACGGAATGGGGCATGGATGTGCTGGTAGAGGTCCACAACGCGGCGGAACTGGAACGCGCCACGGCGCTGCAATCGCCGCTTCTGGGGATCAACAACCGCAACCTGAAGACCTTTGAAACCACGCTGGACACCACCCGCACGCTGGCGAAACTGGCGCCAGAGGGCAAGACCGTTATCTCTGAATCCGGCCTGTTCACCCCCGCCGATCTGGCGGATATGGCCCGTCACGATGTGCGCTGTTTTCTGGTCGGCGAAAGCCTGATGCGCCAGAACGACGTCGAATCCGCAACCCGTTACTTACTGGAGGGCTGAATGTCCGACCTTACCCATTTTGACGACAAGGGCGCTGCCCATATGGTCGATGTCTCGGCCAAGGACATCACCTCGCGCGTGGCCGTGGCCCGGGGCAAAATCACCATGCGCCCCGACACGCTGGCGCTGATCACCGAGGGGCGTGCCAAAAAGGGCGACGTTCTGGGCGTGGCCCGTCTGGCCGGTATCATGGGGGCCAAGAAAACCCACGACCTGATCCCGCTGTGTCACCCGCTGGCCCTGTCCAAGGTGGCGCTGGAACTGGTGCCCGATGTGCCCAACAACGCCGTAGAGATCGAGGCCACCGTCAAAACCACCGGCCAGACCGGCGTGGAAATGGAGGCCCTGACCGCCGTCACCATCGCCGCCCTGACGGTTTACGACATGATCAAGGCGGTGGATAAGGGCATGGTGATCTCCGACGTGCGGCTGGTGCTGAAAGACGGCGGAAAAACCGGACTATACGAGGCAGAGTGATGATTTCCGTATCCGAGGCGCTCGATCGTGTGTTTGCACTGGCCAAACCGCGCGACATTGAAACCGTCCCCCTGCAAGACGCCGCCGGCCGCGTTCTGGCGCGTGATGTCCATGCCCGCCTGACGCAACCGCCGTTTTCCTCTTCGGCGATGGACGGCTATGCGGTCAGGAATGCCGAGGCCGCGCCGGGCATGTCCCTGACCGTGATCGGCGAATCCGCCGCCGGAAAACGCTTTGACGGGGCGCTGCGCTCCGGTCAGGCCGTGCGCATCTTTACCGGCGCCCCCGTGCCCGAAGGCGCCGACTGCATCGTCATTCAGGAAGACGTGGAGCGCAACGGCGACACCATCACCATCCGCGAGAACCGCGATACCCCCTGCTATATCCGCCCCGCCGGTGGCGATTTCGAAAAAGGGCAGCCCTTCCCCGCCCCGCGCCGCCTGTCCGCCGCCGATGTGGCCCTGCTGGCCGCCATGAACATCCCCGAGGTGCCGGTATTTCGCAAACCGGTGGTGGCGCTGGTCTCCAACGGGGACGAGCTGGTCATGCCGGGCGAAACCCCGGGGCCGGACCAGATCATTTCCTCCAACAACTTCGGTTTGAAGGCGCTGCTGGAACAGCAAGGCGCCGCCGTGCGCATGATGCCGATTGCCCGCGACACCCCCGAAAGCCTGATGCAGATCCTCGATCTGGCCAGCGATGCCGACCTGATCGTCACCATCGGCGGGGCCTCTGTCGGGGACCATGATCTGGTGCATTCGGTGGCGGTGGAAAAGGGCATGGCGCTCGATTTCTACAAGGTGGCGCTGCAACCGGGCAAGCCGCTGATGGCCGGCATGCTGGGTGATGTGCCGATGATCGGCCTGCCGGGGAATCCGGTGTCCTCTATGGTGTGCGGGCATATTTTCCTGCGCCCGATGATCGACGTGATGCTGGGCTTTGCCCCCCGCCCCCTCCCGCGAGAGGTCGGCACCCTGGCCGTGGACATGAAGCCGAACGGCTGGCGCGAACATTATGTGCGTGCGCGTGTGACAGCGGGCGAAAACGGCCCCGTCGTCACCCCGTTCGAGCGCCAGGACAGCGCCCTGCTCAGCAT
>JALWQC010000327.1 GCA_027080755.1 Paracoccaceae bacterium | reverse complement strand
GCCCCGCCAGCGCCGCCAGCCGCCCGAAAGAGGCGGCGACGAGGACCGTCAGCAGCACGCCCTGAAAAACCTGTAACGGGTCGTGGATCGCGGTTTGCCCGAAGCCGAGCGTAATCATCAGCCAGACGAGGGCAAAAACCAGCAGGCCGTTCAGCAATTCCAGCAGTGCGGCGGCCAGCAGGATGTCGGATATCCGCACGCTGGCGAAATGCACCATGTGGCGTTGCGTGCTAAGGGCGCGGGACATGGAGGATATGGTGTAACGGAACAGGACGTATGGCACGACTCCGGTGGCGATAAAGGCGGGGGTGGCGACGGGGATGTCCGGTTTGCGTCCGACAAGGGTGAAAAATGCCATCAAGGTCGCGATCCACAGCAGCGGCACCAGAAAGGTCCAGAGGTAGCCGACCGGATCGCCGGCGAAACGGCAGCGGACCTCTCGCAGGATCAGCGTGTGCAGGGTGGACAGCCAGTTCCAGAGGCCGGAATCGAGGGTGGCAATCATGCGCGGGCCACCTTGTGGATGCTCTGGCGCGGGGCCGGATCGCCCGACAGCAGCGCAAGGGTTTCGGGCAGGATTTTATCGATGGCGAAGGTCTGGCGGGCGTAGCGGCGGGCGTGGCGGGACATGTCCTTGCGGTGGGCCGGATCGCCGGCAAGGGCCAGGTAATGCCCCAGAAACTGCGCCAGCGAGGGCTGTTCGGCGGAGTCCAGAAGATAGCCGCTCTGGTTCGGCAAAAAGGTTTCGCCGGCGCCCCCGGCGGGGGTGGAAATCACCGGCAGGCCGGCGTGCTGGGCCTCTATCAGCACATTGGGCAGGCCTTCCAGCCGCGAGGTCAGCCCCAGTGCGTCCATGCGCGCCATCCAGAAACCGACATTGGCGGTTTTGCCGGTGAACAGGCAGCGGTGGTCTATCCCCATCTCGCGGGCATAGGTCCGTGCCGCCTGCATTTCCGCCCCGTCCCCGACCAGAACGAAGCGGCTGGCGGGATGGGCGGCAAGGGCGGCGGCGGCGAATTCCAGCCACAGCAGCGGGCGTTTGTTCTGGTCAAATCGGAATACCGCCCCGAAGGTGAAATCGGCGTCGGCCGTGGCACGGCGGAAGTCTTCCCACATCTGGCGATCCTCGTCCCCCCCGAGAGGGGGGAGCGGGTCGGCGGCGTTATGCACCACGCGGATCGATTCCGCCGGCATGTCCAGCCATTCGGCATAGGCGTCGGCGCTGGCGTGGGTATTGGCGGAAAAGGTTACGCCCGGAACGCCGGAAAGGGCGCGATAGAGGGTGAAATATTCGTCCTTCATCATTTCGGGGCGCAGGTTCGGCGGCATCCCGCGCAGGGATATGACGATGCGCGGGACATTGGCGGCCAGCGCGGCAAGGGCTGTGGCCAGCACGGCGCCGTCCTGCCAGATATAGGCGACCTCGGGGCGGTGGGCAATGAAATGGGGGGTCAGGCGTTGCAGGGCTTCTTGTGTCTGGGGTGGCAGATGCCGCAGGAGCGGCTGAAGTTCCCCGGGCAGGTCGTCCGGGGACAACACGGCCGGCAGATCGGAGATAACGGAGACGGGGACCTCTGCCTCTGTCAGGGGTGGCAGGAAAAAGTCGCGGCCGCGTTCCGGTGACAGGGTGCTGACGATGACCTCTACCGTGCCGGCGACAGCCTCGCGGCGGCGCATTTCCACAGCCAGGCGCGACAGCTGGCGTTCGGCCCCCCCCGCCCCGAGCGAGCCGGTAAGCAGGGCCACGCTGCCCAGGTGGGGGGAAATGGACCGGATTTGCGTGCGGTTGGCGTACAGGCCGATGGCCTTGCCGATGGCGCTGGCACTGTCGAGGGTTGCGCCGGAATGCAGCGGGGCGATGTGGCGGTCATAAAGGCCGGCAAACAGGAAATCCCCGAAGTCCGGCGAATAATGGGACAGGCTGGCGCCCGGATCGCTAAGCGCCTCTTCCTGCCCGAAGGCCAGCATGGAGGCCGTGGGATTGAAAACCGGCGCCCCGACCGCCTGCGCCGCGTTTTCCACCATCTCTATATAGGCGGCGCGGGCCTTCAGCGGCTGGCCATTGGCGGCAAGGGCGTTGCAGTGGGTAACAAAGACGGCGCGCGGCAGCAGGGCCAGAATCTCGTGCATATCCTGCGCCAGCGTTTCCGGCGTGGCCATATCCAGCACCAGATCGACCAGCAACGCCTTGTCGGTATCATCCAGCGCGTGAAAACTGTCCTGTTCGTTGAGAAAGGCGAATTTCTCGATGTCCTTCCGGCCGTTCGACAGCCGCCAGAAATCGCGGGCGCGGGTTTTGTCGGCAAAGAAATCGGCAAAATGGCGGGTGACATAGTTCAGTTGCACCTCTACCCCGGCAACGCGCAGCTGTTTGGCCGAGGACAGTTCTATCATATAGATGTCTGAAGGGGTGTGCTGCTGGCGTTCCAGCGCGTCAAGGTCCACGTTGGGCATCAGCAGCCCGTGCAAGGCGCGGGGGGGGCTGAAATCCCCTTGCAGGAAACGGATCTGTTGCAGGGCCTCGGCCGCAGTGTGGGTATAGCCGTAGATCCGTGCCGTATTGTTGACCACCGGAAAGAAGGCCGGCGCCGCCTTGAACGGGGTGCTGATCCGGCAGCTGCCAATGGCGGTTATGGTGGCTTTTTCTCTCATACGGGGGCTCCGGTCACGGGGATCTTCTGGGGGCAGAGTTTCCTAAAACGGTTAACAGGGGGTAAATTCCGGCAAATTTTTCCGTCCCGTCGGGCTTTTCGCCTTACGCTACGGAAAATCGGGGGGATAACGCTGCGTTATAAGGGGCGCGCGAATTGACCCGCGCGTCGCGAATCGGCGAAACTGGCGCGGAACTTTTCAGGGAGAAAACCTATGGGATCGAAAATCGATACTATTCTAGCCAACGCCCGCGCGCATTGTGACGAGGTTATAAAACCGAATGTAGACGCGTGGAACGAGGCCGGAGTCTGGCCGCGCGAGGCCTCGGACAAGGCGGGGGCGCTGGGTCTGACCGGGCTTTATGCCCCCGAGGAATGGGGCGGGCAGGGCCTGCCGCTGGGCGAGGGCATCCGCGTTTACGAGGAACTGGGCAAGGGCGACGGGGCCTATGCCTTTGCGCTGTCAATGCACAATATCTGCACCTATGCGACCTGCGGTTTCGGCACCGAAGCGTTCAAGGAACAATGGGCGCGGGATCTGACATCGGGCAAGAAGCTGGCCAATTTCGCCCTGACCGAACCGCAGTCGGGATCGGATGCAACCACCATGTATACCCGCGCGGTGATCAATGGCGACGGCACATGGACAATCAACGGCGCCAAGGCGTGGGTGTCGCTGGCGGGCGAGGCGGATGTCTATCTGACCGTGGTTAAAACCAGCGATACGCCGGGGCACAAGGACATGGCGATGATTGCCATTCCCAAGGATGCCGAAGGGGTTTCCTTCGGCCCGCGCTACAACACGCCGTCCTATAATTTCCTGCCGCTGTCGGAAATGTATTTCAAGGATGTGGTGGTGTCCGAGGACAATATCATCCTGCCGGTCGGGCAGGGCTTGCAAGGCTCGCTTATGGCGATCGATATTGCGCGGTGTTCCATTGCCTCGGGGTGCTGCGGGCTGATCGAAAGTGCGCTGGACACGGCGCTGGCCTATGCCAAGAACCGCAAGATGTTCGGGGGCAAGAACCTCGATCTGGAGGGGATCCAGTGGATGCTGGGCGACGTGGCCACGGATCTGGAGGCCTCGCGCCTGTTGTATCGTGCGGCGGCAAATGCGCTGGGGACGCCCGAGGGGCCGGTGATGGCGGCACATGCCAAGAAATTCGTCCCCGACGCGGCGGTGCGCGCGGCCAATACCTGCACGCAGGTGCTGGGCGGTAGCGGCCTGTTGAAGGAATACGGCATGGACCGTCTGTCGCGGCTAAGCCAGATGCTGCGGATCGTGGACGGCACAACGGAAATCAGCCGCGTGGTCATCGGCCGCGCGCTTCAGAAACGGGCGGCGGGCCTGCCGGATATTCCGGTGCCCAAAGGCTATGGAGAGGAATAAAAATGTCTTTTAACGCTTTGGTCGTCGAAAAAAACGACGAGGGGAAAACATCCGCTTCGGTGCAGCAACTGACGCTGGAGGATCTGCCCCACGGGGATGTGGTGGTGGATGTGGAATATTCTACAGTGAACTACAAGGACGGGCTGTGCATCGGGCCGGGTGGCGGGCTGGTGCGGAACTATCCGCATGTGCCGGGGATCGATTTTGCCGGAACGGTCAGCAGCTCGGACGACGGGCGCTACAAGGCGGGCGACAAGGTGGTGCTGACCGGCTGGCGCGTGGGCGAGGCCCACTGGGGCGGGTATTCCCAGAAGGCGCGGGTAAAGGCCGACTGGCTGGTGCCGCTGCCCGATGGCCTGACCACCCGTCAGGCGATGGCGGTTGGCACGGCCGGTTTCACAGCGATGTCAGGTAT
>JALWQC010000326.1 GCA_027080755.1 Paracoccaceae bacterium | reverse complement strand
GCGGCGCTGCCGGCCAGAAGGGTGCGGCGGGGGATACGGGGGGATGTCGGCATGCGAAATTCCTTGTCTGTTAATCTGGACTGTTAATACGGGGACAAGGTTAGAGCGAAACCGGAAAAAACCGAAAGCGGAAATGCGCCGGTTCGGGGAAATCTGACGGGATTGTGAAAAAATCCGCCTTCAGGACAGGGGCAGATAGCGGATCAGGGCGAAAATAGCGGCCAGCAGGGCCAGCACGGCCAGAGGCACAAAGGGCATGCGGCGCGGCAGGCGGTAGGGCTGCCCGTGGCTGGCGGCGGTTATGGCCTGCATCACGGGCGCCGGCAGGGAGATCCGCAGATCCGGCCGCCCCTTGCGGCTCAGCGCGGGCATTTCCCCCTGCGCCGCTGCGGTAGAAACCTGTGTGAAGGGCCAGCGTTCTTCGGGGCGGTCGGGGAAACGGATGGTCAGGGCGTCGGAGGCAAAACGGACGGTCACGGGCATCTCGGCGATCGCGCCGCCGGGGGTTTTGTAATAACAGGTGCCGGCGTAGGTCCGCATCAACCCTCCGTCACCGTATAGCGGCGTTCCAGATGCGCCGTCGCCCGCCCCCAGTCCGAGGATTTCACCCGTTTCTGGTGGGCGTCAAAGGCGGCGCGGTCGCGGAAATGCTCGTTGACCAGAAAGCGGCCCGCATGGTCGGGGTCGGGGCGCACGTCAAAGGACAGGCACCCCGCTTCGGCCAATGTCAGGCGGATATGGGCGGGCAGGAGGGCGCGCACGGTTTCCCGATCCGCCGCCGGCACGTCTATATGGCCTGTCAGGGTTACTCCCATTCGATCGTGCCCGGAGGCTTGGACGTGATATCATAGGTCACGCGGTTGATGCCTTCGACCTCGTTAATGATGCGGTTTGCGGTTTCGCCGAGGAATTCGTGGCTGAAGGGGTAGTAATCCGCTGTCATGCCGTCCACGGAGGTCACCGCGCGCAGGGCGCAGGCGAAATCATAGGTGCGCCCGTCGCCCATCACGCCAACCGTGCGCACGGGCAGGATGGCCACGAAGGCCTGCCAGATTTCATCATAGAGCCCGTGCTTGCGGATCTGGTCCATGTAGACGGCGTCGGCCTCGCGCAGGATGTCGATTTTCTGGCGGGTGATCTCGCCGGGGCAGCGGATGGCCAGGCCCGGGCCGGGGAAGGGGTGGCGGCCGACGAAGCTGTCGGGCAGGCCCAGTTCGCGGCCCAGCGCGCGCACCTCGTCCTTGAACAGCTCGCGCAGGGGTTCGACCAGCTGCATGTCCATACGTTCCGGCAGGCCACCGACGTTGTGGTGGCTTTTGATCGTGACCGAGGGGCCGCCCGAGAAGCTGACCGATTCGATCACGTCGGGATAGAGCGTGCCCTGCGCCAGAAACTTCGCCCCGCCCACGGATTTCGCGTGTTTCTCGAACACATCGATAAACAGCTTGCCTATGATCTTGCGTTTGGTTTCGGGGTCGCTTTGCCCGTCCAGTTCGCCCAGAAACAGCTCCGATTCATCGGCGTGGATCAACGGGATGTTGTAATTGTCGCGGAACATGGCGACGACCTCGTCGGCCTCGCCCTTGCGCATCAGGCCGGTATCGACAAACACACAGGTCAACTGGTCGCCGATCGCCTCGTGGATCAGCACCGCCGCGACCGAGGAATCAACCCCGCCGGACAGCCCGCAGATCACCTTGGCATCGCCCACCTGTTCGCGAATCTCGGCAATCGCCTGTTCCTTGTAGGCGCCCATGGTCCAGTCGCCGGTAAAGCCCGCCATATCGGTGAAATTCTTCAGCAGCCGCGCGCCGTTCGGGGTGTGGTGGACCTCGGGGTGGAACTGCGTGGCGTAGAACTTGCGCTTTGCATCCGCGATGATCGCATAGGGCGCGTTGGGGGAGGTGCCGATGATCTCGAACCCCGGGGCCATTTTGGTGACGCGGTCGCCGTGGGACATCCAGACCTCTTCCGGGCCGTTTTCAAACAGGCCGGCAAAGATGGGATCGTTTTCGTGGTTTCCGGCCGGCTCGACAAAGGCGCGGCCGAATTCGGCGTGGTGGCCGCTTTCGACCTTGCCGCCGAGTTGCTCCATCATCACCTGCTGGCCGTAACAGATGCCGAATACCGGCAGGCCCATTTCGAACAGCTCCTGCGGGGCGCGCGGGCTGTCGGGCTCTGTCACGCTGGCGGGGCCGCCGGACAGGATCACGGCCTTGGGGGCAAATTCGCGGATGCTGTCGGCGGTGACCTTGTTGAAGGGGTGGATTTCGCAATAGATGTTGCTCTCGCGCAGGCGGCGCGCGATCAGCTGCGTTACCTGCGAGCCGAAATCTATGATTAAAAGGCGGTCATGTGTTTGTGTGCTCATGGGCGCTGTTTACGGGGCGGGGCGGATTCGCGCAAGGTGGCGTCGATGTCGCGGATGGCGGATATTTTGGCGCTATTGCGATACGGGGGCGGTGGTTGCGGGGATAAACCAAGGGAAAGCCAACCTTCAGGATATGCCTTATGAGTGACGAAACCCCCACAGCCCCGTCCCGTCGCCGCGCCCGCGGGGGCGGTGCCGCCCGCCGCGCCGCCCGCACGGCCCCGAAATTCGAGGCGGTGAAGTTCATCGAACGCAACATCCCCGACTTCGACATTCTGAACGACGAGGCGCTGGAGCTGATCGAATACAACGCCGAAACGGTGCTGGAAGAAATCGGGGTGAATTTTGTCGATACCCCCGCGGCGCTGGACCTGTGGCGCGCCGCCGGGGCCGATGTGGATGGCGAAAGGGTGCGGATCCCGCGCGGTCTGGCGCGTGCATTGTGCAAGACCGCGCCCTCGCGCATCACGCAACACGCCCGCAACCCGGACCGCACGGTGGAAATCGGCGGGCGCTCGCTGGTGCTGGCCCCTGTCTACGGCCCGCCGTTTGTGCGCGATCTGGAAGGCGGGCGGCGCTATGCCACCATGGCGGATTTCGAGAAATTCGTGAAGCTGGGCTATATGTCGAAATACCTGCACCATTCCGGCGGCACCGTGTGCGAGCCGACGGACGTGCCGGTGAACAAGCGGCATCTGGATATGCTCTATGCCCATATGCGCCTGAGCGACAAACCCTATATGGGCTCTGTCACCGCGCCGGAGCGGGCGCAGGATTCGCTCGATATGTCGAAAATCCTGTTCGGGGCGGATTTTGTCGATGAAAACACGGTGATGACCAGCCTGATCAACATCAATTCGCCGCTGACCTTCGATCCGATCATGGTCGGGGCGCTGGATATCTATGCGCGGGGCAATCAGGCGTGCATTATCTCGCCCTTTATTGTCGGCGGGGCGATGGCGCCGGTGTCTGTGGCCGGCACGCTGACGCAGGTGCTGGCCGAGGTGCTGGCGGGGATTGCCTATTCGCAGCTGGTGCGCAAGGGGGCGCCGGTGATTTTCGGGACGTTTGTGACCTCTATCGACATGAATTCCGGAGCGCCGACGTTCGGCACGCCCGAGGCCTCGAAAATCCTGTACGGGGCAGGGCAGCTGGCGCGGCGCATGGGGTTGCCGTTCCGCTCGGGCGGGGCGTTGTGCGGCTCGAAACTGCCGGATGCGCAGGCGGGCTATGAATCGGCCAATACGCTGAACGCGGCGCTGCTGGGCGGGGTGAATTTCATGCTGCACGCCTGTGGCTGGCTGGAGGGCGGCCTGGTCGCCAGTTTCGAGAAATTCGTGATGGACGCGGACCAGCTGGGCGCGCTCCATTCCGTGGCGGCGGGTGTGGACCTGTCGGAAAACGGGCAGGCCATGGGCGCGATTGCCGAGGTCGGCCCGGGCGGGCATTATCTGGGCTGCGAACACACGCAGGCCAATTTCAAAGAGGCTTTCTGGCGCTCGGACGTGCTGGACTACAAACCCTTTGAACAATGGTCCGACGAGGGCGCGCCCGATACCGTGCAACTGGCGGCCCGGCGGGTGGAAAAAATGCTGGCCGAATACCAAAAGCCGGCGCTGGACCCCGCCATTGACGAGGCCTTGCAGGACTATATCGCGCGCAAAAAGGCCGGCATGCCGGACGCTTTCGGCTAGGGTGTAGAAATAGTGATTCTATTTCAATGCCTTGCAACACAGTCAGGGGCAAATCCGCCTAACCCTAAGCGGCCATTTTGTATTCCAGGGGGCGGCCGGCCTCGGCCAGGATGGCGGTCCAGAGGGTGACGTGCCGGTGCGCGCGGTAGGATACGTCGCGCGCCTTGCGGGCAGCTTCCAGTTCGCCTTCCTCTGCCAGCAGACGATCCAGCAGGGCATCGCCGTAAAGATTTGCGGGGATGCCGCCGATCTGTTTCAGGTAACAGGCGCGCCGGTATTCGCGAACGCCGGAACGGGCGGCGCGCAGCAGGATTTTCGGGCGGGACAGCGTGGCGAGCTTTGTGTGGATATCGGTCATCGTGATTCCTCCGGTTTCATGCGTTATGCGCCTATTATACACAACCTTAGGT
>JALWQC010000325.1 GCA_027080755.1 Paracoccaceae bacterium | reverse complement strand
ATGACGGGGAACGGCAGCTGATTTGCGCGGATTAACCCCCGGATTTTGCCCATCCCGGCCTTTTTCGGGGAATTCACGGGATTTTATGCAATTTTTTGGCCCACCATATCTTGTGGTGGGTTTTTTTGTGCCTGCTAGGTATAGGGAAATGACTGGTTTTCCCTTCTGAAATCCATTGTTTCCCTGATTTTGCCCATAAAATACCCATTGATTTCCATAATTTCCCATGCTACCCCGAATGCACGAGGACGGAAGCGGTTAGATTATTAGAGGGCAAAAAGCCCCGGTAAACAAAACCAGAGCAGGTTTCTACAGGCACCGCATTCCTCCCGAGGTGAAGAAGATTTGGCGCGCGAGCGAGCAGACACGAAAGTGGCGCAGTCAAACGACCCTGAACGGGACAGGCGGCGGGTCGTGCCTTAGGCAGCACGGTCCGCCGTTTCCGTTTCGGGGATGGCAAAGCAGGAGTAACGAGGCGTGGCACGGCGTTTCAGAGGCAAATCGCTCCACAAGGTGGACGCAAAGGGGCGGGTCTCTATTCCGGCATCCTTTCGTCGTGTCCTTGAAGAGGGCGACCCTGACTGGCCCGCCAACGATACCCCGCAGTTCGTGATTGTTTACGGCTCCAACGAGGGGCAGTGCCTGGAAGGCTATTCCCTGAAATCCATCGACGAAATCGACGATCTGATCGAGGAGCTGCCGCATTTTTCCCCCGAACGCGAATATCTGGAAACCATTCTGGGAACGGAATCCGAATATGCCACCGTCGATAACAGCGGGCGCATGGTGCTGTCCCAGGCCCTGAAGGACAAGATCGGCCTTGATAAAGAGGCCGTCTTTGTCGGCAAGGGTAACCGCTTCCAGATATGGGAGCCTTCGGCCTACGAGGCCGAACTGGCGCGCCTGCGCGAATGGGCCGCTACGCAGGACAACCCCAAGGCGGTGCTCTATCGTCGCAAATCGGAGGGGTAGCCATGGCCGCGCCCTCGATTGATCCCGCAGACCCGAATGCCCCCCACATCCCCGTTTTGCTTGATCCGATCCTTGATCGGATTTCGCCCGTTTCAGGGGTGTGGCTGGACGGCACCTTTGGCGCCGGCGGTTACAGCCGCGCCCTGCTGGAGGCCGGCGCCGACAAGGTCATCGGCGTGGACCGCGACCCCGAGGCGCTGGAACGCGCCGCCCGCTGGCAGGGGGAATATGGCGCACGGCTGGAACTGGTGGACGGCCGCTTTGGCGATCTGGACCGGATTGCCGGCACGGCCGCGCTGGATGGTGTGGTGCTGGATATCGGTGTGTCCTCGATGCAGATAGATCAGGCGGAACGCGGGTTTTCCTTTCTGCGCGACGGGCCGCTGGATATGCGCATGGAACAATCCGGCCCCTCGGCGGCGGATATTGTCAACCATGCCCCCGAACAGATGATTGCCGACATTCTTTTCCAGTTTGGCGAGGAACGGGCCTCGCGCCGGATTGCAAAGGCGATCGTGATGGATCGCAAGCTGCAGGAATTCACCACAACGCGCCAGCTGGCGGGGATGCTGGAACGCATTCTGCCGCGCCCCAAGCCGGGCCAGCCCCACGCCGCGACGCGCACGTTCCAGGCCCTGCGCATTGCCGTCAACGACGAACTGGGCGAATTGGCGCGCGGGTTGCAGGCCGCCGAGCGGGCGTTGAAGCCGGGCGGTTTGCTGGTCGTCGTCACCTTTCATTCGCTAGAGGATCGCATGGTCAAACGTTTCATGCAGGAGCGTTCCGGCGGCGCGCCCAAGGGCAACCGCTATGCACCGGTGCAGGAGGCCGATGAGCCCGCGTTTGACGAGGTCTCCCGCAAGGGCGTGGTCGGCAGCGCTGCGGAACTGGCCGCCAACCCGCGCGCCCGTTCTGCCAAGCTGCGCATCGCGCGGCGCACGGAGGCCCCCGCGGGGCCGGTGGATTTCCATGCGATCGGCCTGCCAAAGCTGGATATTTCGAAAGGGGGGTGGACATGAAAACCTTTCTGACGATGCTTGGCCTTGTCGCCGTGGTCACGGCCGCGATCTGGGCCTATCGGGTGAATTACGCCACGCAGGCCGCAATGGCCGATGTGGACCGCCTGCAACGCGAGATTGCCTCGGAACGCGAGGCTATTGCCGTTTTGCGCGCCGAATGGGCCTATCTGAACCGCCCCGAGCGCCTTCTGGCCCTGTCCGAGAAAAACTTCGCCGCGCTGCGCCTGATGCCCCTTGATGCCAGCCATTATTCCGATCCGCTAAAGGTCACATATCCCGCCCCCGAGGATCCCCTGCTGGCCGATCTGATCAATGCCGCGGTCCGGCAGGTGCAGGAGGACAGCCAATGATCCGCCGCCCCCTGC
Source organism: Paracoccaceae bacterium (assembly GCA_027080755.1). Classification (GTDB taxonomy): domain Bacteria; phylum Pseudomonadota; class Alphaproteobacteria; order Rhodobacterales; family Rhodobacteraceae; genus NORP23. The sequence continues at coordinate 2,208 of JALWQC010000325.1, read as the reverse complement.
GCCCCATCGCCCGCGTCCTGCAGGCCCGCGAGGCCGGACTGGACCCCGCCCTGATCGAGGCCGAGGAAAAAGCCGCCCGCATGCACAAACAACGTCTGGCCGAACGGCGCCAGGCGGTGCAGCGGATTGTCCTGATGATGGGGATTTTCGTGCTGATGTTCGGCGCGGTTGCCTATCGCATGACCAATCTGGCGCTGACCCCTCCGGCCGAGCCGCGCACAGCCTATTCCGGCAGCCGGATCGTCAACAACCGGGCCGATATCGTAGACCGGAACGGGGAAATTCTGGCGACAAACCTGATTACCACCTCGCTTTTTGCCCATCCGCAACAGATGATCGACAAACAGGCCGCCGCCGAAGGGCTGGCGCGGATTTTCCCCGATCTGGATGCGGACCGGCTGCTGCGGCAGTTCTCGGGGACAAGCAAATTTATCTGGATCAAGCATAAACTGTCGCCGGAACAGAAACAGGCGGTCTATGATCTGGGCGAGCCGGGGCTGCAGTTCGGCCCGCGCGAGCTGCGCCTCTATCCGAACGGAAATCTGGCCGCGCATATCCTTGGCGGCACCCGTTTCGGGGACGAAGGGGTATATGCCGCCGAAGTAATCGGCACGGCCGGTGTGGAGCTGGAATTCGACAAATTCCTGCGCGACCCGGCCGAGGATGGCGCCCCGCTGGAGCTGTCGATCGACCTGTCGGTGCAGGCCGCCATGCGCCGCGTTCTGGCCGGCGGTATGCAGATGATGAACGCCAAAGGCGCCGCCGCTGTCTTGATGGAGGCCGACACAGGCCGCATCGTTTCAATGGTTTCCCTGCCCGATTTCGACCCGAACCACCGCCCGCGCCCGCCCGTAAGCGGCGATCCGGCCGACAGCCCGCTGTTCAACCGCGTGGCACAGGGGAAATACGAGCTGGGCTCTACCTTCAAGCTGTTTACCGCCGCTGCGGCGATGGAAAACGGGCTGGCGACGCCCGACACCATGATCAACACCCGCGGCCCGCTGCGCTGGGGCAAATTCACCATCAAGGATTTCCACAACTACGGTGCCAGCCTTAGCCTGATGGATGTGATCGTGCATTCCTCCAACATCGGCTCGGCCAATATCGCGCGGGAACTGGGGGCAGAGCGCCAGAAGGCCTTTTTGAAATCCCTCGGCTTTTTCGAACCCGTCCCCGTGGAACTGCGCGAGGCCGAGCGCTCCAAACCCCTGGTCCCCGCCCGCTGGTCCGAGCTGTCGGCGATGACGATTTCCTACGGCCACGGTCTGGCCGCCACCCCGCTGCATCTGGCCACCGCCTACGCCACCATCACCAACGGCGGCTTGCGTGTGCGTCCGACCCTGCTGAAAAACGCCCCCCTCCCGAGCGAGGCGGACCGCGTGATTTCCCCCGAAACCTCGGCCAACCTGCGCAATATGCTGCGGCAGGTCGTGGTGCGCGGAACCGCCTCTTTGGGCGAGGTGCCGGGCTATCAGGTCGGTGGTAAAACCGGATCGGCGGACAAGCCGAACCCGCAGGGGGGGTATTACAAGGACAGGGTTATATCCACCTTTGCCAGCATTTTCCCGGCCTCGGCCCCGAAATACGTTCTGGTGGTAACCCTGGACGAGCCGAGCATCGAAATGGCCGGCGAGATCCGCCGCACCGCCGGCTGGACGGCTGTGCCGGTCTCGGCGGAAATCGTGCGCCGCATCGCGCCCCTGCTGGATCTGCGCCCCGAATGGTTCGACGACGGGGAACAGCCCGCGGTCCTGACCTTGACCTCCAACTGACAACAGGGGAAAAGCCCCGTATGGAACACGAAAACATTCTTGCGATTCCGGGGCTGGAGGGGCTGCCACCCATCACCGGCCTGTCCGTGGACAGCCGCAAAACCCTGCCCGGCCATCTGTTTTTCGCCCTGCCCGGCGTCAATGCCCACGGGGCGGAATTCGTGAAATACGCCCTGCGTATGGGCGCGGCCGCCGTGGTGACCGATGCCGCCGGTGCCGCCCTGCTGGAGGACGAGGGTGGCTGCAACGTGCCGGTTTTCGTGGTGAAGGACCCGCGCCTGACACTGGCAAAGGCGGCTGCGGCATGGTTTGGCGCGCAGCCCGATGTCATGGTGGCGGTGACGGGGACGAACGGCAAAACCTCGGTCGCCAGTTTTACCCGCCAGATCTGGGAAGCGCTGGGCCTGCGCGCGGTCAATTTCGGTACAGCCGGTGT
>JALWQC010000324.1 GCA_027080755.1 Paracoccaceae bacterium | reverse complement strand
GGTCAGAAACCACACGTCCTTGCGGGGCAAAAACGGGGCCAGATGGCGGCTGCCGACGGTCAGAAAGGCGCGCGCACCGGCGGGCAAGGCAGCGGCAGCATCGGCCAGGGATGCAACCGTTTGCCAGTTCGCCCGCGCCGGCCATACGGGACGTTCAAGGCGCAAAAGAGGGGTGTTCGTAGCCCCCGCAGCAAGGGCCGCGTTATGGCTGATCCGGCTTGCAAAAGGGTGGGTTGCGTCAATTATCGCTGTTATTTCATGATGTTGCAAAAAATCCGCCAAACCATCCGCCCCGCCGAATCCCCCCATACGCACCGGTATGTCGGCGCGCGGTTTTCCGCGTGTAACGCCAGCCAGCGACAACAGAAACGGGGTTTTCAGGGCCTCGGCCAGGGCGCGGGCCTCTTGCGTGCCGCCAAGAATCAGGATCATCGGAACCCCTCGCGGGCCAGAATGGTGCCGGCGCGGTCGGTTACGATTACCTCGACCTCTATCGGGGCGCCCTGCAGGGTTTTCAGGGCCTGCATACGGGCGCGTATGGCGACGGTTCTGGCCAAGGCGGGGCAATGCTGCTGCGCCTCCAGCACGGTGTTGGACTGTTCGATCAGGACCGGATCGCAGCCAAGGGTTTCCCCCCAGCGGGCCAGCCGCGCGAAATCCACCTGCGAGCGGGCCGAATGCAAATCCATCGCCCCTTGCGCCAGTTTGGTTAACTTGGCAATGCCGCCGGCCAGGGTCAGCCTCGGGACCGGATGGCGACGCAGGTATTTCAGCACGCCGCCGGCAAAATCCCCCATGTCCAGACAGGCGCTTTCGTCCAGCCCGTAAAGGGCGCGCGCCACCCCTTCCGAAGTCGCCCCCGTCGCCGCAATCACATGCGGCGTGCCACTGGCAACGGCCACATCAATCCCCCGATGAATAGAGGCAATCCAGGCGGAACAGGAAAACGGCCGCACGATCCCCGTCGTCCCGAGGATAGACAACCCGCCGACAATCCCCAGCCGCCCGTTCCATGTGTGGCGCGCCAGTTCTTCCCCGTTATCGACGCAAACGGTGACATCGAAATCGGGCGCCGCGCCGGTTTGCGACAGAACATCCGCCACCGCATGGTCGATCATCAGACGCGGGACGGGGTTTATGGCCGGCTCCCCAATGGCCAGTGGCAGCCCCGGTTTTGTTACCGTCCCGACACCATTTCCCGCATGAAAAACAAGACCCTGGCCTGCCGTCCCCCGCGCCATACGCACCCGTATGGTGGCGCCGTGGGTTACGTCCGGATCGTCGCCGGCATCCTTGATCACCGCCGCCTCGGCCCAACCGTCGCCCTGAGCATGGTCGGCCAGAGCAAAGGCGGGCGTCTGCCCCTTGGGCAAAGTAATGCGCACCGGATCGGGAAAGCCGCGCCCCAGCAGCGCCGAGGTCGCCGCCTTGGCCGCCGCCGCCGCGCAGGCCCCCGTCGTCCAGCCCCGCCGCAGGGTTTTCCCCGCCTTATCCATTCAGCCACTCCGGAATATGCCCGATATCGGGTAGAACCACATCGGCAAACGGCGCCAGCACCTCGGCCCCGACCGTGCCCGAAGTCACCCCGACACAAACCATCCCCGCCGCGCGTCCGGCCCGCATATCATGCACACTATCCCCGACCATCGCGATATTTTCCGGCGCAATTTCCAGCGCCCGACCAAAGGCCAGCAACATTCCAGGGGCGGGTTTTGCCCCGAAACCGCTGTCACAAGAGGCAACGAAATCAAAGGATTGCAACACTCCGGCAGCCTCAAGATGGGCGCGGGCCGGAACCGCATTATCGTTCGTGGCCACGCCCAGTTTCAGCCCCCGCCCGCGCAGATCGCCCAGCAGCGGCGCCAGCGGCACAACAGGGGCCTGCGGGGCCGTGCAGGTGGAAGTATTGACGTAGTCAAAAAGCGCCTCGGCCGACCAGTGCGGCAGGGCCTTTTGCAGGACCCCGATAACGGTTTCCATGGACTCGGTCACGACAAAACTGTCGGGCCGGAAAGCACCCCGCCCCCGGTCATAGCCCAGCAACTCCGCCAGTCCATCCCCGAGCGTATCGTCACCATTCGCCAGAGTATGGATGAAATCCCCCGCCCATGCCCCCCATGTGGCCTGAAAATCGAAAAGCGTGCCGTCCTTGTCAAACAGCATGCCCTCTAGCCCATTATGCACAATCGTCCCCTTTGTGTGTTTTCAACAGATTAGGGTGTTTGGACGCTTGTGACCAGACGCCCCGCCGATTTTCCGCCCATCGGGGGAATGGCCATACGGATGCGTATGTTTTGCAATTCCCTCAGGTCCAGTTGGGCAAATCACCGCCCGGCAGGCAGGCGCGGGCCTGCATCGGGGCCTCGGGAGGGGTGCCGGTATCGGCGCAAAAGGCCATGATCACCGCGTCATCCCCCAGCAGAAAATCCAGCACAAAACCCAGAAACTCGGGGTCCTGCGCCCGGGCGCGCAATTCCGGCGTTTCCACCCCGCTCAGCGCCAGAAACCGCAGGAAATAGTCCTCTTGTCCGACCAGCCAGCCCAGCGCCTGAAGGCCGAGGATTTCGGCGGAATCGCGATTCATTTACGGTTTCTCCTGCTTTGGTAACCTTTGCTTAAGACTTTTGGTGTTCACTTCCAAGCCATTAGGAAATGCATTTGGGGGATACACATGTCGGGGCGCATTCTGGTTGTGGACGATCTTGCAACCAACAGGTTGATATTAAAGGCGAAACTTTCAGCATCCTATTATAATGTCCTGCTGGCCGAAAGCGGGGAAGAGGCGCTGGAAATCGCGCATCGGGAATTGCCGGACATGATTCTTCTGGATGTCATGATGCCCGGCATGGACGGATACGAGGTCTGCCGCGCCCTGAAAGCCAGCGCGCAGACGGCCCATATTCCGGTTGTGATGGTCACCGCCGCCAACCAGCAGGAGGAACGGATCCGCGGGCTGGATGCCGGCGCCGACGATTTCCTGAACAAGCCGATCAACGATATGACCCTGTTCGCCCGCGTGCGCAATCTTATGCGGGTCAAGGTGATGTTTGACGAGCTGAAACTACGCGAAAGCACCTCGCAGGATCTGGGGCTTAGCGATTTTATCGACACCCATGATTTTGCCACCGATTACGCCGGCAGTGTGGTGCTGGCGACGGGGGATACAGGGCTGGGCGGGCGCTGGCGCGACTGTATTACCTCGCGGTTTCCATTTGATGTGCGCCTTGCCGACAGCGGGCAAACGGTGCTGGAACTGGCCGAAATCCATCCGCCCGACGCTTTTATCATCACACAACATCTGGGCAATGGCGAGGACGGGCTGCGCCTTGTTTCCATGCTGAAGGCCAACCCCGCCACGCGCCAGTCCGCGATCCTGCTGGTCATAGAAGACGGCAAACTGGAAACCGCCACCAAGGCGCTGGATCTGGGGGCCAGCGACTATATCTGCGCGCCCTTTGACGCCAATGAAATGGCCGCGCGGCTGCGCTCGCAAATGCGGCGCAAGAAATATTCGGACCGGCTGCGATCCAACGTGCGCGACAGCCTGCGCATGGCGGTAATCGACCCGCTGACGGGCCTGTATAACCGCCGCTATGCCACGCAACATATCCACCGCATCGTTGAACGTGCCGGCGAAACCGGCCTGCCCTATGCGGTGTTGATGATGGATCTGGACAGGTTCAAAACCGTCAATGATGTGCATGGGCACGCCGCCGGCGATGCAGTGTTGAAGGAATTCGCCCGCCGCCTGCAGGAAAACCTGCGCGGGATCGATCTGGTTGCACGCCTCGGCGGCGAGGAATTTCTGGTCGTTCTGCCCGACACCACCGCGCGGTCTGCCGAAATTGCCGCCGAACGGCTGCGCAAGGCCATTGACGAAACGCCCATCCCTATCGGCGGGGGTAAAATGCTCGACATCACCGTCAGTATCGGCGTGGCCTTTGGAACGGCCGCGGACCGGGATCCGGAAAAGATCATCGAAAACGCTGACGCCGCGCTATACAAGGCCAAAACAACGGGCCGCAACCGTGTCAGTTTTTTCGCCGAAGCGGCCTGAGGGGACGTTAGGGCATAGACCCATAAAGCACAAACCACCAGTTTGGCAGATTTCCGTCCCGAGCAGGCGCAGAGCCGCAGGAATAGTGGTTCTATTTCAAGGACCTGCAACGCACTCGGGACGGAAATCCGCCAAACCCTTCGGGCGCGATCCTCGCTTCATCTCAATGGCTTGGGCCGCTTGCAAAGGGGGCCACCCTGTACGGCGCGCCCCAAGCCATTGATATTTCGCGAGGGTCGCGCTGGTGGCTTGTGCTTTATGGATCTACGCCCTAAAGGGCGCGTAAATTCTTTATTTCCCTTGCCCTGCGACATGATCTATATGGCTGGCATGACACAGAACCCGCCAGATTTGCGCCCCGACCTCGCCCCGCCTATGCGAATTGACGAACCCGTCCGCGAGGGCCAGCCGAAGATCGGCATGGTTTCGCTAGGGTGCCCGAAGGCGCTGGTGGACAGTGAACGGATTTTGACACGCCTGCGCGCCGAGGGCTATGCGATCTCGGCCGATTATACGGATGCAGGG
>JALWQC010000323.1 GCA_027080755.1 Paracoccaceae bacterium | reverse complement strand
GCCTTGTTCGACGCGATGTCGCGAAACGGCTTTGCCTACATGCCCTGGGGCTCGCGCGGGGCGGTGGTGGTGATGCAGCGCCTCGGGGCCGACTGCAGGGCCGGGCGGCCGCGGGAGAGGACGCCGGCGGGGGGGGCACGCCACTGTCGGCGGCGGGGTAGGGGGCCGGGGGCTGGCCAACGGCTGGGATCGGGTCGGGGCGGGCGCGGCTGAGGATCCAGCGCGGCAAAATCCGCATGCCGGAGCAGCCGCAGGAGGCCCCCATATTGTCGGGCGCAAAGATTTTCACCATCTCCGGCGCGGTCCTGTCATCCACATAGACCGAGCCGCCGGTAAAGCGCCGTTCGCTGCGCGAGACCAGCGCGCGGGCCGTGGCGACGGTTTCGCGAAAACTCTCAAAGCTGGCCGGTTCTGTCGGCACTTCGTTCCCGGGCTCGAATATATACCACGCGCCGCCGGCCTGCTCCAGGGTCTGCCAGAGCGCCTCGAAATCGGGCCAGTGCAGCAGGCCGGCAAAGCGGCCCTGATAGTGGCGCCAATAGGGGGTGTCGGGCAGCGGGGGGTAGGTCGGTGCGGCCACGGGGCTCTCCTTTCTTACAACGCGGACAGGATAGCGGGCAGGGCGCGAAAGGTCAAAACGGGGGCGTTATCCGGTTGTCTCGCCCGCCCGTGCGGCCGAGGGCGTAGCCCCCATAAACCACAAACCGCCAGTTTGGCAGATTTTTGTCCCGGGCAGGCGCAGGGCCGCCGGAATAGTGGGGCTATTTCCAGGACCTGCAACGCACTCGGGGCGGAAATCCGCCAAACCCGAAGGGCGCAATCCTCGCTTCATCTCAATGGCTCGGGCCGCTGGCAAAGGGGGCCACCCTGTGCGGCGCGTCCCAAGCCATTGATATTTCGCGAGGATCGCGCTGGCGGCTTGTGGTTTACGGGGCTACGCCCTAAAATAGCGAAAACCATAAACGAGGACCCAATGACTCTAGCATTCGTATTCCCCGGGCAGGGGGCGCAATCCATCGGCATGGGCAAGGCCTTCGCCGATGCCTATCCCGCCGCAAAGGCTGTATTTGAAGAGGTGGACGAAGCCCTCGGGCAGAAGCTGTCCGCCCTGATCTGGGAGGGGGACATCGAAACCCTGACCCTGACGGAAAACGCCCAGCCGGCGCTGATGGCGACCTCTATGGCCGGCATGGCGGCGCTGAATGCCGAAGGGGTCACGGTTTCCGACGCCGCTTTTGTTGCCGGTCACAGCCTTGGCGAATATTCCGCCCTTTGTGCCGCCCATTCCCTGACCCTGGCCGACACCGCGCGCCTGCTGCGCATCCGTGGCAAAGCCATGCAAGAGGCCGTGCCCGTCGGTGTCGGCGCCATGGCCGCGATTCTGGGGCTGAGCTTTGAACAGGTGCAGCAGATCGCCGAGCAGGCCGCCGAAGACGGTGTCTGTCAGGCCGCCAACGACAACGACCCCTCGCAGGTGGTGGTTTCCGGCACCAAGGCGGCGGTAGAGCGCGCCATTGCGCTGGCCAAGGAAGCCGGGGCCAAACGCGCCCTGATGCTGCCGGTCAGCGCCCCGTTCCACTGCGCGCTGATGGAACCGGCCAAAGAGGTGATGGCACAGGCGCTTGCCGATGTCTCTATCAAGGCCCCCGCCGTTCCGGTCGTGGTTAACGTGCGCGCCGAAGGGGTCACGGACCCGCAACTGCTGCGCAACTTCCTGATCGAACAGGTCACCGGCTCCGTCCGTTGGCGTGAAAGCGTGCTGTGGATGGCAGAACAGGGGGTCACGGAAATGTGGGAAATCGGGGCCGGCAAGGCCCTGTCCGGCATGATCCGGCGTATCGACCGCACAATTGCAACCAAGGCCATTAACGACCCCGCCGGGGCCAAAGCCGCCGCAGAGGAATTGAAAAATGTTTGATTTGACAGGAAAAACCGCGCTGGTCACCGGCGCCTCCGGTGGTATTGGCGGGGCGATTGCCCGCGCGCTGCATGCACAGGGCGCAACCGTTGCCCTGTCCGGCACCCGGGTAGAGCCGCTGAACGATCTGGCGTCCGAGCTGGGCGAGCGCGCCCATGTCACCCCCTGCAACCTGTCGGATCGCGAGGCCGTGAAGGCCCTGCCGGCACAGGCGATCGAGGCTATGGGCGGGCTCGATATTCTGGTTAACAACGCCGGTGTCACCAAGGACAACCTGTTCATGCGTCTCAAGGACGAGGAATGGGACAGCGTGCTGGAAATCAACCTGACCTCTACCATGTTGCTGATGCGCGCCGTCATGCGCCCGATGATGAAGGCGCGCTGGGGGCGGGTCATCAATATTTCCTCTATCGTCGGCGTTACCGGCAATCCGGGGCAGGCGAATTATGCCGCCTCGAAGGCCGGCGTGATCGGCATGGGCAAATCCGTCGCGCACGAGGTCGCCAGCCGCGGCATCACGGTTAACGCCATCGCGCCCGGCTTTATCACCACGGCCATGACCGACAAGCTGAGCGATGACCAGAAGGCCGCACTACTGACCGGCGTGCCGATGGGGCGGATGGGGACAGCGGACGAAATCGCCGCCGCTGCGGTCTACCTCGCCGCGCCGGAAGCCGCCTATGTCACCGGCCAGACCTTGCATGTGAACGGCGGCATGGCCATGTTCTAGGCCAGCGGTCCGGCAGAAAGCATTTGCCAAAGCCGCCGAGTGTGCTATAGCGCGCCCCAAGTGATTGCCGGAGGCCCCGCCTGCGGCGCGCTTGCCGTTACGGCAACCTTGCGCCGCCCGGCTTATTTGGGCAGCAGAATTTACTGAAACGGGTCCCTGTGGCCCATGAAAACCGAGGATGAAAACATGAGCGACGTCGCAGACCGCGTAAAAAAAATCGTTATCGAGCACCTGAGCGTTGACGGTGACAAAGTAACCGAAACCGCGTCCTTCATCGACGATCTTGGCGCTGACAGCCTGGACACCGTTGAACTGGTTATGGCCTTTGAAGAAGAATTCGGCATCGAAATTCCCGATGATGCGGCTGAAACCATCCAGTCCTTTGGCGATGCTGTGAAGTTCATCACCGAAAATTCCTGAGATCATAGACAGATCGAAAAAGGCGGCGTCCGTTAGGGCGCCGTTTTTTTGTGTCCTGCGCGGGTTTTTCTTGACTTATCTCAAAGACTGACCAATTTGCTCGGGATAGCACAGCGCAAATCGAAATTTTGCAAGGAAACACCATGACACGTCCGACTGTTACCTATTTCTCCGATGTTTTGTGCATCTGGTCCTATATCTCGCAGATCCGTCTTGACCAGCTGGCCAAGGAATACGGGGACCGCATCGTGATCGACGAAAAATTCGTCTCGGTTTTTGCCGATGCGCGCACGAAAACCGCCGCCACCTGGAAAGACAAGGGCGGATACGAGGCCATGAACAAGCTGTTCCAGCGGCTGGCGAAAAAATACGACCATATTTCCATCCACCCCGATGTCTGGACGGTGACGCAGCCCTATACCTCTACCAATATCCATCAGGTGCTGAAGGCCGTGCAGGCGGTAGAGGCGGACGAAAAGGATCTGGAAGGCGTGGCTTATGCCGATACGCTGGCCGCCAAAGCCGTGCGCCGTTTCCGGCAGGCGTTTTTTGCCGAGGCACAGGATATTTCCGCATGGGACGTTCAGGCGGCGCTGATTTCCGATCTGGGCATGGATCCCGCCAAGGTCGAGGCCAGGATGAAATCCGGTCAGGCCGCGGCGCTTCTGGATGCGGATCTGAAACAGGCGGAAAACCTGCATGTAGCCGGATCCCCGACCTTCGTGATGAACGAGGGGCGGCAGGTTCTGTTCGGCAACGTCGGCTACAAGCTGATCGAGGCCAACGTAGAGGAACTGTTCCGCGAACAAACCGGAGACGCCGCCAGCTGGTGTTAACCTTATCCTAACCTTTCCCCGCTATAAAGGCGGGGCTAGGCAGGCCGTCAGAGGGCCATTCGGGGTATAATCGCGCCGGGCAAACAGACTATTACCACCAGCATTCGCCCGATTGTCGGGGATCTGGTACAGCAGATTTTCGACAGGCTCAGGGCGTAGACCTGTAAACCACAAGCCACCAGCGCGACCCTCGCGAAATATCAATGGTTCGGGACGCGCCGCACAGGGTGGCCCCCTTTGCAAGCGGCCCGCGCCATTGAGATGAAGCGAGGGGCGCGCCCGAAGGGTTTGGCGGATTTCCGCCCCGAGTGCGTTGCAAGGGCTTGAAATAGAACCACTATTCCTGCAGCCTTGCGCCTGCTCGGGACAAAAATCTGCCAAACTGGCGGCTTGTGGTTTACAGGTCTACGCCCTTACATCGGGCCGCCCGCGCGATTTGCCACCCTTGCCGATCGGCTGTTTATCCCGAACAGCCTACCATGGTCCAAAGCGGACCTCCCCGAGATTTCAGACAAAAATGGTGCGGAATCCCTTCGGGTGCCATATTTTTTGTGCGCATCCGTAGGGTGCGTGGTCCCCCACGCACCGTTGTCACCCCACGCACCGTTGCTTTTCGAAAACCGGGGTGGTGCGTGCAAAGCACACACCCTACATCAGCGCCTTTGCCAGCCGGTTTTGCCGCTCGACAATCGCGCCCGGTTCCACCCCTGTCAGATGCCC
>JALWQC010000322.1 GCA_027080755.1 Paracoccaceae bacterium | reverse complement strand
TTTCCGGCCTGATCATGACCAAGCTGGACGGCACCGCCAAGGGCGGCGTTCTGGTGGCGCTGGCCGACAAGACCGGCCTGCCGATCCACGCCATCGGCGTCGGCGAAAGCATAGAGGACCTGCAGCCCTTCGACCCGGCGGAATTTGCCCGCGCCCTGACCGGGGCAGCCCTGTGAGCGATCTGATCGTCTCGCTGCAGGGAACGCATGCGGGGACGATCGTGGCGATGCTGCTGGCGCTGACCTCGGCCGTGGCCCATGCGGTTTTCGGGGCGCTGCAAAAGGGGCGCCATGATCCGTGGCTGACGCGCGGTGCGATCGATGTTTTCTATTTCCTGATTGCCCTGCCGGTTGCGCTGTTTGTGTTTCCGCTGCCCGAACCGCGCGTCTGGCTGTTGCTGGGCGCGGTCTGGGTGATCCATGTCGCCTACAAGGTTTTCATGGCGATGGCCTATACGCGCGGGGCCTATACGGTGGTCTATCCGGTGGTGCGCGGCACCGGCCCGCTGGTTACGGTGGTGGCGGCGGGGATCGTGTTCGGGGAACATTTCACATTGGTGCAATGGCTGGGCGTGCTGCTGCTGTCGGGGGGGATTTTCGCGCTGGCCGGCTGGAACCTGCACCACACCAAAATCGGGCGCAATGTGCTGCGTGATGCGCTGGGGTTTGCCTTTCTGACCGGCGTTATCGTCGCCCTTTACACCACGGTCGATGCCTATGGGATCCGTGCCACGCCGGACCCGTTTACCTTTCTGTTCTGGTTTTTCGTGGTGGACGGCTGGGTGTTTCCGATCCTGGCCTATCGCCGCTGGACCCGCATGGAAACCCGCCCGGACCTTGGCCCCTTGCTGCAACGCGGCTTCATCGGGGCCTTGATCGCCTTTGTCAGTTTCGGCGCCGTCATGCTGGCCACACGCATCGACAAGGTGGGCGAGGCCGCGGTTCTGCGGGAAACCTCGACCGTGTTTGCCGCCCTGATCGGCTGGCTGTTCCTGAAGGAAACCGTCGGCCCCGTGCGCGCCTTTCTGATGGCCACCATCGCCGCCGGTGCCATTGTGGTGGAATTCGGCGGCTAGAGACTATAAGAGAAAACTATGGAAAAAAGAAAACCCCACCCGCTGTTGAAACTGGTCCTTGAAATGGGACCGATCGTGCTGTTTTTCATGTCCTACCGCTGGGCCAGTATCCCCGAGGGGACCAGCGACGAGCAACGCCAGTTGTTGCAGCTGCTGTTTGCGACAAAACTGTTCATCCCCACCACCCTCGCCGCGCTGGCAATCAGCTGGTTTATCAGCCGCTCCTTGCCGAAAATGCCGCTGATTACGGCGGTGATCGTTGTGGTCATGGGCGGGCTGACGCTGTGGCTGAAGGATGACACCTTCGTCAAGATGAAACCGACGGTGCTGTATACGCTGTTCGCGGCCATTCTGGGGTTCGGGCTGCTGCGCGGGCAAAGCTATCTGCAATATGTGATGGAGGATTCCATGCCCCTCAAGCCCGAGGGCTGGATGCTGTTCACCAAACGCTTCGCCCTGTTCTTTCTGGCCCTTGCCATTCTGAACGAGGCCGTCTGGCGCAGCGTGGACACCGATGTATGGGTCACCTTCAAAACCTTCGCCCTGCCGATCGCGACCTTCGTCTTTATTTTCAGCCAGCTCGGCCTGTTCAACAAATACGCTATCGAGGACGTGGCCGAGGATTAACGCGGTTTCAGACGGCTGATTGCGCGGATCAGGGCCTCGGGGATGTCCCGATCTGCCCCCTCGGGCGCACCGTCCAGGGCGCTTTCGACGTCCTTTTTCAGAATACCGATGGTGTTTTGCGGGTCAAAGCCGTCGCGGGCGAACTCGATGTCATCAAAATGGCTGGCAAACCATGTCTGGCCGGAACTGGTGTGCATCAGCGCCAGCAGCTTTTCGGCCTCCAGCCCCAGATCATCGGCCCAGTCCAGCGCCAGACGGGTTATGACGGTGGAACTGGCGGCGGCAAGGTTGTTCAGAACCTTGGCCGTCATCCCCGCGCCATATCCGCCCATAGGGTGGAAATGTGCGCCCATGGCATCCAGACAGGGCTGGATTTCGGCGATATCCGCCGCCGTCCCGCCCAGCATGAAAGACAACCGCCGTTCCTGCGCGGCAATCGCGGCGCCCGACATCGGGGCGTCAATCAGGGTGATGCGGGCGGGGATGCGGTCGCGCAGGGCGCGCACATATTTTGGCGACAGGGTGGAACAGATCACGATATGGGCCAGCGCGGGGGCGGTTTCGACCAGCGCCTGATCGTCAAACAGGACGGCCTCTGTCTGGGGGATGTCGCGCACGACGGTGAAAAGGGTGGTCAGACCCTGCGCGAAAGCGGCCGGATCGCGGGTCATCAGGGGCGAGGGGCGGTCGCGCACATCAAAGCCCTGTGCGGGGAAACCGGCGTGGTGCAGGGCCTCCAGCATTGGCAGGCCCATGCGGCCACATCCGGCGATTCCGATCTTTGCCATGCTAGTCCTTGAAAACCGGCGGGCGGTTTTCGAAGTTGGCCAGCACCGCCTCGCGCTGGTTTTCCTTGCCAAGCACGGCGAACTGGGCGCGGGATTCCGCCTGCAAAACCTCGCTGCGCGGGGCGGTCCATGTGTCGCTGATCAGGGTCTTGGCAACGCGCACGGCCTCGGGGTTTCTGGTGGCGATTTCGCCTGCCAGCGCCCGGGCCGCGGCCAGCGGGTCGGGGGAAACCTCGGTCACGAAGCCCCAGTTCTGCGCGGCGGCGGCATCGAACACCTCGGCCGTGTAGGTCAGGCGGCGCACCACGTCCTGACGCGCCAGTTGTGGCATCAGGGCCATGCCGCCCATGTCGGGGATCAGGCCCCATTTGCCCTCCATTATGGAAAAACGGGTGTCGGGGGCGGCGATGCGGATGTCGGCGCCCAGCATGATCTGGAAACCGCCGCCAAAGGCCGTGCCGTGCAGGGCCGCGATCACCGGCATGGGCAAGTCGCGCCAGCCGACAGAGACCTGCTGGAACAGGTTGGCGTCCCCGTGGCTGCGGCCGAGAAAATCGAGGCTGTCCGGGTCCTGCAGCATGGCGGCGAAGCTCAGATAATCCAGACCGGCACAAAACACCGGCCCCGCGCCCGACAGCACCACGGCGCGCACATCGCGGGCGCTTTGCAGGGTGTCGATGGTGTCGCAGATCGCCTCCAGCATCGCCATATCCAGCGCGTTGCGTTTGTCGGGGCGGTTCAGGGTGACATGGGCGACGGGGCCGTCCTGCACCAGCGTTACACGGTCAGTCTTCGACAAAGAGGTTCTCCCATGCGCGATCGACCAGCGGGACGGTCATCTGGCGTTCCAGCCCCTCGTAATCACAGATCGACAGGCTTTGATCGATCAGAAACGGCGCGTGATAAGAGGCAAAGGCGTTGTCCACGGCGGGGTATTTGTTTTTCAACAGATGTTTCAGCACCTCTTCATCCGGACGGATGCGGTAGTGGCGGCCGGTTTTGACGAAAATTTTGATAAAATCCTCGCGGGTCGGGTTATCCACCTTGATTTTATAGTAAATCCGCCGCAGCGCCGCGCCGTCGAACATTTCCGAGGGGGCAAAGTTGGTGGAAAAGATCACCAGCGTATCGAAGGGCACCATGAATTTCTGCCCCGATTGCAGGGTCAGAATATCGAAGTGCTGCTCCATCGGGACAATCCAGCGGTTGATCAGGGCCTGCGGCGGCTCGGACTGGCGGCCAAGGTCGTCCACGATGAACACGCCGCCGGTGGCCTTCAGCTGCAGGGGGGCCTGATAGGTGCGCGACACCGGATTGTAGTTCAGATCCAGCATGGATAGCGTCAGTTCCCCCCCCGTCATCACCGAGGGGCGGCGGCACAGCACATAGCGCTGGTCGAAGGTCGGCCCCAGACGGCGCAGGGAATGGGCGTCGAATTCCTCGGGCTTGGCAAGGGTATGCACGATCGGGTCGTAAAGCGAGATCACCTGACCGGCGTATTCCAGAAACCGCGGCAGGAAAATATTGTCCCCGAGGGCGTCGCGGATACCGTTGGAGATAGAGGATTTACCGTTGCCCGGCGGACCATACAGCAGCACCGATTTCCCCGAGTTCACCGCCGGCCCCAGTTGGTCAATCATGCCCTCGGGCATCACAAGATGCGAGAGCGAGGCCTCCAGATCCTCGCGGGTGATCGTCACGTCGGCAATGCCCTGGCGTGCCGTCTGTTTCCAGAAATCGGCCAGCGGCACGGGCAGGGCGCCGTAATATTCCGATTGCGTCAGCGCATCCAGCGCCCGCGCCTTGCCGCCGTCGGTCAGCTGATAGCGCAGCGCCGCCGTGGTCGAGGCCCCGCGCGCCCCCAGCGTTTCGATCAGATTGTCCGCACGGCACACATCAATCAGTTCCTGCGCGATAGGAACGGAGACACACAGCGCCTCGGCAATGTCGGAAATATCGCTCAAATTCCGCCGGAAAATGGTTTTCAGCAGGATGTCGCGCATCAGGGTGATTTCCAGCCCCAGCTCGGAAATTTCCGCCGGCACGGGCGGTTTGATCGCATCCTGGTTTTTATCGTTCATTAGTTCAGCCCCTCAGCTAGTATATGTCCGCGCCAGCATATCGCGCGGACATATAC
>JALWQC010000321.1 GCA_027080755.1 Paracoccaceae bacterium | reverse complement strand
AAACCGGCGTCGGCACCGTGATTGCCGAGGGCAAGGAGCATAAGGATTTCAACGGCGAGACCTATATTCTGGAAACCGGCATCGTCACCGATCTGTCCATCGTCAAGGCCTGGAAGGGCGACACCTCGGGCAATCTGGTTTTCCGCAAGACCGCGCGCAATTTCAACCCGCCCGCCGCCACCTGCGGCAAGATCTGCATCGCGGAGGTAGAGGAACTGGTCCCCGTCGGCAGCCTCGACCCCGACCTGATCCATACGCCGGGGATCTATGTGCATCGCATCTTCCAGGGCGATCACGAAAAACGCATCGAACAACGCACAGTGCGGGAGGGTTAAGCCATGTGGGATCGTAATCAAATGGCCGCACGCGCGGGGCAGGAACTGCGCGACGGGATGTATGTAAATCTGGGCATCGGCATTCCGACGCTGGTGTCGAACTACATCCCCGAGGGGATCGAGGTGACCCTGCAATCGGAAAACGGCATGCTGGGCATGGGCCCCTTCCCGACCGAGGATGAAATCGACGCCGATCTGATCAACGCCGGCAAGCAGACCATAACCGAGCTGCCCCAGACCGCCTATTTCGACAGCGCCACATCCTTTGCCATGATCCGCGGCGGCAAGATCGCCATGGCGATTCTGGGTGCGATGGAAGTGGCCGAAAACGGCGATCTGGCCAACTGGATGATCCCGGGCAAGCTGGTCAAGGGCATGGGCGGCGCCATGGATCTGGTGGCCGGCGTGGGCCGCGTGATCGTGATCATGGACCACACCAACAAAAAGGGCGAAAGCAAGCTGCTAAAGGCCTGCACCCTGCCGTTGACGGGCACGGGCGTGGTGGATGAAATCATCACAAACCTCGGTGTTTTCAAGGTGGTAGAGGGCGGCCTGAAGGTGCTGGAAATCGCCGATGGCGTCACCATGGACGACATCCGCGCCAGCACCGAGGCGACGCTGGTCGATTAACCCCCCTAGAACAACGAGCCCTGCGACTCCCCGCCGGGGCCTTTCACGGGCTTCGGCGGTTTCTTTTTCGCCGGTCCGGCACCGGTGGAAACCGGCAGGATACCGTCGGCGAATTCCACCTCCAGCGCCGGGAATTTTGCCGCCTGTTTGCGGGTTGTGATCACCTGCCCTTCGGCGCGCACCACCGCATAGCCCCGTTCCAGCGTCTTGCGATAGCTGAGCGTTTCCAGCGTGCGGCCAAGCGCATCAAGGCGGCGGCGCGCGTCGGAAATGTTGCGCGTGACCTCGGGCAGCAGGCGGCCCTGCCAGCGGTCCAGATCGCCGCGTTTGCGGGTGATATCCTGTTGCAGGGCCTCGGGACGCAGGCGCTCGCCGCCCCTTCGCGCCAGCTCGGCCCGTTTGCGGTGGGTGACATTGGCCAGCGCCATCGGCAGGCGCATCGACAGCGCATCCAGCCGTTGCGTCCGCTCCCCCAGAATGGTTTCCGCCCGCGGCAGGGCCCGCGCCACATCGCGCAGCCGCTGGCGCCGTTGTTCCAGCCCGCGCGCCAGCGCCCGACGGCGGCGTTCTTCCAGCGCCGCCAGATGTGCGGACAGATCCGCGCGCACCGGCACCGCGATTTCCGCCGCGGCCGTGGGCGTCGGTGCCCGTTTGTCGGCGGCATAATCTATCAGCGTGGTATCGGTTTCATGCCCGACCGCCGAGATCAGCGGAATTTCCGATTCCGCCACCGCGCGCACCACGATTTCCTCGTTAAACCCCCAGAGATCCTCTATCGAGCCGCCACCGCGCGCCACGATCAGCACATCGGGGCGCGGCATGGCCCCGCCGGGCGTCATGGCATTGAAACCGCGGATCGCCGCCGCCACCTCGGGCGCGCAACGGTCCCCCTGCACCACCACCGGCCACAGCAGCACCTTGCGCGGAAAACGGTCGCGCAAACGGTGCAGAATGTCGCGGATCACCGCCCCCGAGGGCGAGGTAATCACCCCGATCACCTCGGGCAGATAGGGCAGCGGGCGCTTGCGTTCGGGGGCAAACAGCCCCTCGGCCGCCAGCATTGCCTTGCGTTTTTCCAGCATCGCCATCAGTGCCCCGACACCGGCGGGGGCGATATCCTCGATTACCATCTGGTAACGGCTTTGCCCCGGGAAGGTGGTCAGACGGCCGGTCGCCACGACCTCCATCCCTTCCTCCGGCTGCACGCGCAAACGGCCCGCCACGCCCTTCCAGATAACGCTGGCCAGCACCGCGCGGTCGTCCTTCAGGTCCAGATACAGATGCCCCGATTTCGGCCGCGAAACCCGCCCGACCTCGCCCCGGATACGGACGTGGGAAAACTCCCCCTCGATCATGCGTTTGACCACGCCGGAAATCTCGGAAACCGAAAATTCCGGTGCATTTTCGCCCTCGACGGGATCATCAATCAGATCGGACATCTCAAACCCTTGCTTATGTTCAAGTGCGACCTTAGGGCGTAGACCTGTAAACCACAAGCCGCCAGTTTGGCAGATTTTTGTCCCGAGCAGGCGCAAGACTGCAGGAATAGTGGTTCTATTTCAAGGCCTTGCAACGCACCCGGGGCGGAAATCCGCCAAACCCTTCGGGCGCGTCCCTAGCCTCATTTCAATGGCTCGGGCCGCTGGCAAAGGGGGCCACCCTGTGCGGCGCGTCCCGAACCATTGATATTTCGCGAGGGTCGCGCTGGTGGCTTGTGGTTTACAGGTTTACGCCCTAGAACGACACGCAGCAAAGGCCAAGAGAGGACGCGCCATGAACATCCTGATTTTGGGCGGCGGGGGCCGCGAACACGCATTGGCCTGGGCCATCAACCAGAACCCCAAATGCGACCAGCTGTTTTGCGCGCCGAGCAACGCAGGGATCGCAGAGGTGGCGCAATGCGTGGCCCTGAACCCCGAAGACGGCGACGCCGTGGTGGAATTCTGCGCCGCCGAAAGCATAGATTTCGTCGTCATCGGCCCCGAGGCCCCGCTGGCCGCCGGTGTGTCCGACACCCTTCGCGCCGCCGGCATCCTGACCTTCGGGCCCAGCAAGGCCGCCGCGCAGCTGGAGGCCTCCAAAACCTTCACCAAGGAAATCTGCACCGCCTGCAACGCCCCGACCGCGGCTTACGCCCATTTCACCGATGCCGACGCCGCGCTGGCCTATGTCCGCCGGCAGGGCGCGCCGATCGTGATCAAGGCCGACGGTCTGGCCGCCGGCAAGGGGGTGGTCGTCGCCATGACCCTGCCCGAGGCCGAGGCCGCCATAACCGACATGTTCGCCGGCAGCTTCGGCGCAGCCGGCGCCGAGGTGGTGATCGAGGAATTCATGGAGGGCGAGGAAGCCTCGTTCTTTATCCTCTCGGACGGGGAAAACATCCTGCCCATCGGCACCGCGCAGGACCACAAGCGCGCCTATGACGGCGATCAGGGGCCAAACACCGGCGGCATGGGTGCCTATTCCCCCGCGCCAGTGATGACCCCCGAAGTGACACAAAAGGCGCTGGACGAGATTGTGAAACCCACCATCGCCGAGATGGCCCGCCGCTCCACCCCCTATCAGGGCGTGCTGTATGCCGGTTTCATGATCAAAAACGGCCAGCCGCGGCTGGTGGAATACAACGTGCGTTTCGGCGATCCCGAGTGTCAGGTCCTTATGCAACGCCTCGGCGCGCAGGCGCTGGATGCCCTGCTGGCCACGGCGCGCGGGGAACTGGACAGCGCGCGCATCAACTGGGCCGATGACCACGCGCTAACGGTGGTCTATGCGGCCGAAGGTTATCCCGGGGATTACAAAAAAGGCACGGTTATCAAGGGGCTGAACGTGGCCGAGGATGACCCCTTTGTCGAAATCTTCCACGCCGGCACCGCGCAAAAGGACGGGCAAACCATCGCCACTGGCGGGCGCGTTCTGGCCGTCACCGCGCGCGGCGGGACCCTGCAACAGGCCCGGACCCGCGCCTATGACACCATCGCAAAAATCGACTGGCCCGAGGGGTTTTACCGCAAAGACATCGGCTGGCGCGCGCTTTAGGGCGTAGACCCTGGCCATCGGCGCAATAGCGGGGCGAAGTGATTTACGACTCACGCGGTTTCGGATATAATACACGCAGTGTTTAACCCGCGATCGATGAAAGGGGTATCCTATGGGCCGTATTTCGCTTTTCCCGCTTTCCCTTGCCCTGACACTGGCCGCCGGTTCGGCGCTGGCCGGCGTTTCCTTCACCGCCACGGCAGTCAAAACCGGCCGGGCGCCACAGGCGGTTGCGGCCGGTGATCTGGATGGCGACGGGTTCAGCGATCTGGCTGTTGCCAACCGCGAGGGCAACAGCGTCAGCGTCCTTCTGGGGGATGGTGCCGGAAATTTCGCCGATCCCGTGGATTACCGGACGGGGGAGCGGCCCGGTGACGTGCGGATTGCGGATATGAACAACGACGGCCTGCCCGATGTTCTGGTTGCAAACAGGGGCAGCAGCAACGTCTCGCTTTTCCTGAACAGAGGCGCGGGGCAATTTGCCAAGGCACGCAGGCTGAAGACTGGCGGCTCCGGTTCCAAGGCGGTGGCGGATTCGCTGGCCATCGCCGATTTCAACGGCGACGGGACGGCGGCTGTTGCCGTGACCCTCGGGCGGCAGCGGGCTGTCTCGGTTGTGCTGGGCGCCGGGGCGGGGGGCTTTTCCAGGCCTGTC
>JALWQC010000320.1 GCA_027080755.1 Paracoccaceae bacterium | reverse complement strand
CGCAGGGAGTGGCTGAATGCGGCAAGGCCTGCCAGCAGGCCCGGGTGGCGATTGTGCCCTATGGCGGCGGGACCGGACTGGTTGGCGGGCAGGTAATGCCAAAGGGGCCGGCACCGGTTATCGTTTCACTGGAACGCATGAACCGGATTATGGATGTCGCGCCGCAGGACAATATTCTGCTGGCCGAAGCCGGCGCGATTCTGACCGATATCCATGCAGCGGCAAAGGGCAAAAACCGGCTGTTTCCGCTTTCCCTTGCCTCGGAAGGCAGCTGTCGGATCGGGGGGAATCTGGCGACGAACGCGGGGGGCGTGAATGTGCTGCACTATGGAAATGCCCGCGATCTGACACTGGGGCTGGAGGCGGTTTTGCCCGACGGGACGGTCTTTAACGGCCTGAAACGGTTGCGCAAGGATAATACCGGCTATGATCTGCGCAACCTGCTGATCGGCTCGGAAGGGACGTTGGGAATTATCACGGCGGCCAGTTTGAAACTGTTTGCCCGTCCACGGGAAACGGGCGGGGCCTTTGTCGGGGTGGCAGACCCGCAAGCGGCGCTGGATTTGCTGGATTTTCTGCGCGACGAGCTGGGTGAAACCATCAGCGCCTTTGAACTGATTCATCGGCAGGGGCTGGCGTTTCTGCGCGAAACGGGGCTGGATTTTACAGAGCCCTTGCCCGAGGTCCCCGAATGGATGGTACTGCTGGAATGTGGCGGCAGTGCGGGGATGCAGGCCCGCATGGAACAGGCGCTGGCGCAGGCGTTTGAAAAAGCTCTGCTGGGCGCGGCGGTCGTGGCGCAAAACGGGGCGCAGCTGGCGACCTTCTGGCGCATCCGCGAAACCATACCCGAGGGGAACCGGCGGGTCGGCTCGATTTCCTCGCATGATGTGTCTGTGCCGCTTGGCCGGGTTCCGGCCTTTATTTCCGCGGGTTTTGCCGCCATTGCGGCGATAGACCCTGCGCTTCGGGTCAATTGTTTCGGGCATCTGGGGGACGGGAACCTGCATTACAATGTCTTCCCGCCCAAAGGGGTGTCGCGCGCGCAATATGAAGGGATGAAGGAGGTTGTGAAAACCACTGTCCACGATCTGGTGGCGCAATATGGCGGCTCTTTCAGTGCGGAACACGGGGTCGGCCGCCTGAAACGCGGGGATTTGCAGCGCTATGGGGATGCGGGGAAACTGGCGGCTATGCGCGCGATCAAGCAGGCGCTGGATCCGGCCGGCATTATGAATCCCGGCGCCGTTTTGTAAAAATGCCCCGCCGGGGGTAAACGGCGAGGCATTTCTGTTCAGATTTCATCTGAAGCAAGCAGCACCCAATTTTCGTGGGGTACAGCCTGTATAGAATCGAAAAGTTAAGGAAAGGTTACGCGCCCGAGAATTCGCACAGCGTATGCACGTCCATTCCCATATCCAGCAATTTCTTCCGCCCGCCCAGTTCCGGCAGATCGATAATAAAGGCAGAGCTGATAACCTGCCCGCCCATCCGTTCGATCAGCTTTATGCCGGCCTCGGCCGTGCCGCCGGTGGCCAGCAGGTCATCGACCATCAGGATTTTCTCGCCCGGTTGAATGGCGTCATCGTGGACCTCCATCACGGCCTCGCCATATTCCAGCTGATAGGCCTGTTCAATCGTTTTGCCCGGCAGTTTCCCCTTTTTGCGGATCGGCACAAAGCCGAGCGAAAGCTGGTGCGCAATCGCCCCGCCAAGGATAAATCCCCGTGCTTCCAGCCCGACGACCTTGTCGATCTGTTCGCCGGCATAGGGGGCCAGCATCTGGTCGATGGCAATACGAAAGCCGCGCGGATCCCCGAACAGGGTGGTAACATCGCGGAACATGATCCCTTCGTGCGGGAAATCCGGGATGGTGCGGATGTAATCTTTGACAGTTTTGGTGCGCGACATGGGTTTATCCTCGTTTCGGCGTAGCCAGCATTTCCTCGACAACCGCGACGGCCTGTGCCTCGCGGTTCTTCCAGTCGCCCGATATCAGGGTATAGGGCGCATGGAAAGCCTCCAGCTTCGCTTTCGTGCGGTCAAAGAACTTTTGCCGCATTTCCTGTTTGGCGTAATAGCGCAGGGGGTCCTCTTCCCAGGGGGTGTTGGCATCGAGCAACAGGTAGTGGTCGGGCAGTTCGATCCGGGCCTCCAGATCGGGCAGGGAATGGCCCAGCAACATTTCGGCCCAGACGGCCGTCAGCAGGGGGTCGGTGTCCTCGAACAGGATCGGGCCGGCCATCATCGACAGGGTCTTGCGGTGGGCCACATGGCCATCGACGATAAAGTGCAGCTCCTCGGGTTTATAGGGGCCGGGAGTGCGGAATTTCTCGTAAGGCCGCCCGTATTCCGGCACATAGGGTCCGCCGAATTTGCGGGCTAGAACATCGGCCATATAGGATTTTCCGGTGCTTTCCGGTCCGACCAGCGTCAGGCGCTTCTGGAAATAGGGGCGCACATGGTCGGGGATGGAATTCCAGTGCCCGAAGGGATCCTGCCGGATTTCCGAAGAGTTTGCCGGAAAGGCCATCCACATCGGGTCAAGGATAAAGTGCTGTGCATTCAAAGCTTTGGCCAGATCCGCGACATAGCCTTCCGAGCCGATGACACGGTCAATCGGTTCGGGGTGAAAGCCGCGGATGA
The DNA here is from genome assembly GCA_027080755.1 of Paracoccaceae bacterium. Taxonomy (GTDB): domain Bacteria; phylum Pseudomonadota; class Alphaproteobacteria; order Rhodobacterales; family Rhodobacteraceae; genus NORP23. Next base: position 2,015 of record JALWQC010000320.1, on the reverse strand, counting down.
TGCGGGCCCAGTCGGGGCTGTCGGCGGGCAGTGGCTCGGCACCGTTGTTGGAAACGATGACGACGGCCTGGGGAAACAGGGATTCCATCCAGCCTTTGCGCACGGCAGGGGGAATCGGGTCGCTATCGGAGGCCGACAGGATGATCGTCAGCCGGTCCACCAGATACGAGGCGGTGCGGATCAGCGCGACGTGACCTTCGTGCGGGGGCATGAATTTGCCCAGAATGACGCCCTTGGTGGTCACAGAATCGCCCCTGAAGCGGTTTTTCGGGGATTATTCACCGTTCAACACCCGCCCGGCCACGGTTTGCAGTTTGGCAACCAGCGCAGGATCGCGTTTTTCCGGAGCGGTCATAATCGCAAACTCCAGCGCGCGGTCGCAGCCGTGTTCACAGGGCGCACGGCTTGCCCCCAGAAGGGCGGGCAGACGTTTTACCAGCCCGCGGGCGTGTTCGGAATTTCCGGTCAGGGTGGCGATGATCTGGGTGACGTCCACCTCGCCGTGGTCGGGGTGCCAGCTGTCGTAATCGGTGATCATGGCGACCGATGCGTAATCGATTTCCGCCTCGCGGGCCAGTTTTGCCTCGGGCATGTTGGTCATGCCGATAACGTCGCAGCCCCAGACATCGCGATACATCCGGCTTTCGGCGATGGTGGAAAACTGTGGCCCTTCCATCACCAGATAGGTGCCGCCCTTGTGGGTTGTGATACCTTCGGCCCGCGCGGCGGTTTCACAGGCGGCGGACAGGCGTTCGCAGGTCGGATGGGCCACGGACACATGGCCGACACAGCCGGGGCCGAAAAAGGATTTCTCGCGATTGACGGTGCGGTCGATGAACTGGTCCACAATGACGAAATGCCCGGGGGCCATATCCTCGTGGAAAGAGCCGCAGGCGGACAGCGAAACGATATCCGTCACCCCCAGTTGTTTCAGGGCATCGATATTGGCACGGTAGTTGATGCTGGTCGGGGTCTGGATATGGCCGCGCCCGTGTCGGGGCAGAAACGCCATTTTCACCCCGTCCAGCCGGCCGGTCAGGATCTGGTCCGAGGGATCGCCCCACGGGGTTTTGACGTCTTGCCATTGTGCTTCTTCCAGCCCGTCGATGTCATACAGCCCCGAGCCGCCGATGATGCCGATCATGGTTTCCATTGTCTGTTCCTTATTCTGGTCGCGAAAGCGGGAAAACCTGGTTGATCGCAGCATAATCGCGATATCCCATGCGGGCCAGTGGTTTATAGCGTGTCACGTCAAAAATCCCATTCACAAGCATAGCGTCGTCCAGATGGATACCCACGACCTGCCCGATAACCATGGTGTTCTGCTTTCCCGGAAGGTCGAGGATCCGGAAAAGTTTGCATTCCAGCGCGGCAGGGGATCGGGCGACACGGGGCGGGGCAACGATCCGGCAGGGGGCTTTTTGTACGCCGGCATGGGCAAATTCGTCCGTTGCGGCAGAAAACGGGGCGGATGTGGCATTCATGGCATCTTTCAGGGCCAGGGACACGATATTAACCACGAATTCCCCCGTCTCGCGGATATTGGCAAGGCTGTCCTTGTTGCCGGCTTGCCCGGGCTTGGCGCCGGCGCTGGAAAACATCACCATCGGCGGGGTGTCGGCAATGGCGTTGAAAAAGCTGTAGGGCGCAAGATTGGCAATCCCGTCCGCTGACAGTAATAAGATTTACTAATTTAGCTTAAAATCTTTATTACCTTGTGTTTACCGTCAATTTTTATTGCGGAAATAGGATTATAGATCCCTAACTGCCGAAAGCCGCGGGGAAAACCAGTTTTTGCTTCTTGGATCGGCGCAGAGAAACAGCCCGATAATGCGGGGGAGTCATTCAATAGCCGTGCAGACAAAACCCTGTTTGAATTGTTATTTCAGATAAAGATCAGCTGACTATCAAGATATTTCGCTGCCGGTATGTTATATTTCACTCAACAGGTTGACCATTTCCATGGCTGAAAGCGCTGCATCCCATCCTTTATTGCCCGCTTTAGTACCGGCGCG
>JALWQC010000319.1 GCA_027080755.1 Paracoccaceae bacterium | reverse complement strand
CGGGCCGTGCCGGATCGCCGCGCGCTGACCTATCTGGACGGGGCAGGGGCGGTGCGCGATTTCAGCTATCGCGATCTGTCGCGGGCCTCCAGCCGGCTTGCCAATGCCTTGCGCGCGCGCGGGCTGTGGCGCGGGGATCGTTGCGCGGTGTTGCTGCCGCAAACGCCCGAGACGGTCCTGACCCATCTGGCCTGCTATAAACTGGGCGCGATTGCCGTGCCGCTGTTCACCCTGTTTGGCGAGGACGGGTTACGCTTCCGGCTGCAAAACTCGGGCGCAAAGGCGCTGGTCACTGACGCGGCGAACCTGCACAAGGTGTTGAATATAAAGGACGACCTGCCGGACCTTCAGGTGATCTATTCCATCGATTCCGCCCCTGCCGGCACGCTGGATTTCCGGCGCGATCTGGAACGGGCCGCGGACCATATCGAAATGGCCGACACCACGCCCGACGATCCGGCCTTTATCAGCTATACCTCCGGCACCACCGGCCCGCCGAAGGGGGCGCTGCACGGGCATCGGGTGTTGCTGGGCCATCTGCCGGGGGTGGAAACGCACCATAATTTCCTGCCCCAAACGGGGGATTGCCTGTGGACGCCGGCGGACTGGGCCTGGATGGGGGGGCTGACCAATGTCATGATGCCGGCGCTGAACTATGGCGTGCCGCTGATTGCCCACAGGATGAGCAAATTCGACCCGGAACAGGCCTTCTGGCTGATGCGCAAATTCGCCGTGCGCAACACGTTTTTACCCCCCACGGCGCTGAAACTGATGCGGCAGGCGCCCGAGCCTGCGAATTTGCAGCTGCGTTCCGTCGGCTCGGGGGGCGAGGCGCTGGGGACCGATCTGCTGGACTGGGGCCGGCGGGTCTTTGGCACTACGATCAACGAATTTTACGGCCAGACCGAATGCAATCTGGTGCTGGGCAATTCCCACACGGTGTTCGCGCCGCGCCCGGGGTCCACCGGCAAGCCGGTGCCCGGGCATGATGTGGCGATTATCGACGCGGACGGCAATGTCCTGCCCGCCGGCGAGGTTGGCGAGATCGCCGTGCGCCGCCCCGATCCGGCGATGTTTCTGGAATACTGGCGCGCGCCGGAAAAAACGGCCGAGAAATTCCGTGGCGACTGGATGCTGACCGGCGACGAGGGGCGCATGGACGACGAGGGCTATTTTTTCTTTGCCGCGCGGGCCGATGATGTGATCACAACCTCGGGCTATCGGGTTGGCCCGACCGAGATAGAGGACTGCCTGACCTCGCACCCCGATGTCACCATGGCGGCGGTGGTCGGGGTGCCGGATCCGGTGCGCACGGAAATCATCAAGGCCTATGTGGTTGCCGAGGGGGCGGACGAGGCGCTGAAACAGGCGCTGATCCTGCGGGTGCGGCAGCGGGTCTCGCCCCATGTGGCGCCGCGCGAGGTGGTGTTTGTGGACAGCTTGCCGATGACGGCCACGGGGAAAATCCTGCGGCGGGAGTTGAAGCTGCGGGGGTAGTTCGGGGTGCCGGGTTGGCGGTATTTTGCTTTTTTCAAAACCACTAAACCGGTTTAGTGGTTTTGAATTCCATGAATAAAGCTGTAAATACAGTTGGTTATGGGTAGCTCAGCCCTTAACGTTTCGGCAATACCTTTCCACTAAACCGGTTTAGTAGAAAATAAACCGGCTCGAAAAAACGAAAGGACACAGCCATGAAGCCAACCAGAGAACAGGACCGCGCCGCCACTTTTTTCCGCGCCCTCGGCCATCGCCGCCGCCAGATGATCTGCGCCGTTCTGCTGCAATACGGTCCTGACGGCATTCCCTTCGCGGCTCTGCAGCACAAAACCGGTCTCGCCGCGTCTACCCTCGGGCATCATCTGCATTTCATGGATCGCGGGGGGCTGTTGCGCCGCCACCAGAAGGGGCGCGAGACATGGATTTCCCTCGATACCGCCCGCCTGAAAAACCTGACGCAGGCATTTTCGGAACGGGTCGGGCGTGCTATTGCTGCCTGATGTTGCGCAATGCCTCGCGCGCTGCAAACGGTTTCATCCGCGCGCCATGCTCCGCCACAAACATTTCGACCCGCTCCGGATCGTGTTTGGACAGGCTGCGTAGCCACCAGCCGACGGATTTCTGGATGAACCAGTTGTGGTCCTCGACATATCCTGCGGCCCAACCCAGAATCCGCTCGCGCGCCGCCAGATCCTGCGCATCCGGGTGGTTCTGTTTGCTCCAGGGCAGGGTCATGACCAGCGCCGCGCGGCGCACCCACATGTTGCCGTCCCGCGTCCAGCCTTCAACCTGATCGAGCCGCGCAGGCTCCGCCACCAGCCGCCGCGCACCGGCTGCGCAGGCGTGATCGGCAATCGCCCAGGCATCGAACATCGGCACCCAGCGGCAGATTTCCTGCCAGACCGCATCGTCGGGTTTCATCCGCGCTTGCGTCAGCAACTTCGCCGCGGCAATACGCGCCTCGTGAATATCACTGTCCCACAACTCCGCCGCCAGCGCGACGCGCCCGTCAATATCCCGCCCGGCCCGCCATTCCTTGCAAACCGTGTCGATCTGCGGCACGGAAACACCCAGATATGCCCGCTTTGCCTTGTGATAGCGCGCCATTTCGGCGGCTTTCGTTTCGTTGCCAAGGGCGCGCAATGCCTCCAGCGGGGTCATTTTTTCGCCGCTTTCGCCGCGCGCAACCGCTCCATCAGCCGCTTGCCCAGCCCTTTTTTGTTGACCTGCCGCGCCCGGGCAAAGGCCATGTCGCCGGCGGGGACGTCCTCGGTGATCACGGCGCCGGTGGACACAAAGGCCCCGTCGCCCAGCGTTACCGGCGCTACCAGCGCCGAGTTGGAGCCGACAAAGACCTGTTTCCCGACCTCTGTGTGGTGTTTGTTCACGCCGTCATAGTTGCAAAAAATCGTGCCGGCGCCGATGTTCGTCCCCTCGCCGATATGGGCATCCCCGACATAGCTCAGGTGGTTGACCTTGGCGCCCTGATCGACGATCGCGTTCTTGATTTCCACGAAATTCCCGACCTTGACATCCCCCCCCAGCTCGGCCCCCGGACGCAGGCGGGCGAAGGGGCCGACGACGCAGCCGGCGGAAATATGGCAGCCCTCGAAATGGCAGTTCACGCGGATATGGACGTTGTTTTCCACGCTGACGCCGGGGCCGAAAAACACGTTCGGGCCGATGATCGTGTCGCGCCCGATCACGGTGTCAAAGGCGAAATGCACGCTGTCGGGCTGGGTCAGGGTGACGCCGTTTTCCAGCGCGTCAAAACGGGCGCGGGCCTGAAAGGCGGCCTCGGCGCGGGCCAGATCGTGGCGCGAGTTGACGCCCATGGTTTCCGCCTCGTCGCAGATGATGGCACTACAGGGCAGGTCCCGGGCGCGGGCAATGGCGATGATATCGGTCAGATAGACCTCGCCCGCGGCATTGTCCGAGCCGACCTGCTCCAGCAGGGCAAACAGCTGTTCGGCCGGCGCACAGATCACGCCCGAGTTGCACAGGTCGATCGCCAGCTGTTCGGGCGTGCAGTCCCTGGCCTCGACAATGGCTTCCAGACTGTCGCCCTGCATCACCAGCCGCCCGTAGCCCCCGGGGTCCTGCGCGCGAAAGCCCAGCACCACAACCGTGCTGCCATCCGCCCGCGCCGCCTGCATTTCACGCAGGGTTTCGGGGCGGATAAAGGGCGTGTCGCCGTAAAGCACGATCACGTCGCCGGTGAACCCCTGCAGGGCCGCGCGGGCCTGCTGCACCGCATGGCCGGTGCCGTTCTGGTCGTGCTGCCAGACGATTTCCGCATCGGGATCAAAGGCTTGTGCGGATTTGGCCACGGCTTCCCCGCCATGCCCGACAACGACAACGGTTTTATCGGCCCCCAGCGCGGCGGCGTTTTTCATGCTGTGCCAAAGCATCGGCGCGCTGGCAATGCGGTGCAGCACCTTGGGCGTGTCGGATTTCATGCGGCTGCCGTGTCCGGCGGCAAGGATAACAAGGGCGGTGGTCATGGTGGCTCTCCGGGTGGTTTGGCGTCTTTTACGGCGTAAACCCGTAATCTACAAGGCGGCAGTTTGACGGATTTTGAAACCGGTCATCTATTGAGATAGATAAATATTCATTATATTTCAAAGCGTTGCGCTGTGGTTAGGGTGAAAATTTTTCACAGCCAACGTGCATGTTTCCTCTCGTCGGGAGTGTCTTGCTCCGGTGACGGAGAAGCCGGATTAGCGGATACTGCCCTTGCAAAAATCCCGCCGGATTTCGCAATGCAGCCCTTGAACCCCCTTGAGGCTGCCCATATAAGGACGCCAGAAGCGGGTGTAGCTCAATGGTAGAGCAGCAGCCTTCCAAGCTGAATACGTGGGTTCGATTCCCATCACCCGCTCCAGTTACTCCTCTTCTTCCATGATCAGTTTGATGGTGCCCTCGCTTTCCAGTTCGCGGATGGCGACGATGACTTCGTTCATGGCGGTTTCCATCTCTTTTTTCTTGACCGGTTCCAGCTCGGCCAGATCCTCGCGCAGTTGCGCCGCGGCGCGGGTGGACAGGCTGGACAGGATGAATTCCGCGGCTTCGGGGGCCTCTGACTCGGCGCCTTTGAGGGCGCGCAGCAGGGTTTCGGGCGGCACGGCGCGGGTGATGGCCGAAACGTCGCGCGGCAGGATGCGC
>JALWQC010000318.1 GCA_027080755.1 Paracoccaceae bacterium | reverse complement strand
CTGCCGGTATGTTGCAGGTTCTCGGCCTGCACAAACACCCGCCGGCCGGCGATTGCATCCAGAAACGGCGAGGACAAAAGCGCCGTTTTACGCACCACAGGGGCAATGCGTTCTGCCGCTGCCCGTATCATTCCGATATCCACCATTACAGCGATTCCCTTACCAGTTTGTTAATAACGGCCAGCGACTCCGGCTCGTTCAGCAATGGCACATGGCCGCGATTCGGCACCTCGGCCGTAATCATATCGGGGCGCCGGCGCTGCATTTCGGCCACCGTTTCACGACTTAGCAGATCCGAGTTCGCCCCCCGCAGCAGCCCCAGCGGCACGCCCTGCATCGCGTCGAACAGCGGCCACAGATCCGGCTGTTCGCCCTCGGCCTGCGCCAGAACCGCGTCGCGCAATTTCGGGTCATAGTTCAGGCGTAACCCGCCGCCGGGGGCCTCTTCCAGCCAGCGGGTCGCCTGCACGCGCCAGTCTTGCAGCGTCAGGTCGGGAAATTCCGCGCCCATGAAATGTTGCAGGCCCAGTGCTGCCTCGTCAAAGCTGCGCGCTGCCGGTTGCCGCCCGATATAGTCGAAAATCCGGCCCAGCCCGCCCGCGTCGATTTCCGGCCCGATGTCGTTCAGCAACACCCCCGCCAGCCGCTCCTTTGCCATCGCCGCCGTCAGCATGGCAATGATTCCCCCGCGCGAGGTGCCGACATAGATCGCCCGTTCAATCCCCAGATGGTCCAGCAGTTCAATCGCGTCGCGGGCCTCTTGCGGGACGTTGTAGTTCATGAAATCCGGGTCCCGATCCGATTCCCCGCGCCCGCGATAGGTCAGGCGCACCAGCCGCACCCCGTCAATCGCCGCCGCCAGATCGTCAAAGTCCCGCGCGTTGCGGGTCAGCCCGGGCAGGCAGAACAGAACCGGCCCCGCACCCTCGTCCTCGTAGGCCAGTTGCAGCCCGTCGCTGGTGGTGAATTTCATGCCCTGTCCTTTGCCAGTTTCGCGATTCCCGTCAGATCCTGCAGCACCACCTGCGGTTTCCACGGCAGGCGGTCCATCGGCTCGGCCGCGCGATTGACCCAGGCCGTATAAAACCCGTAACCCGCGGCCGCCGCCGCATCCCACCCGTTGGAAGACACAAACAGCACCTGTTCCGGCGCGCAACCGAACCGCTTGCCAACCATGTCATAGACCTTCCGGTGCGGCTTGAACACACCCACATCCTGCACGCTCAGCACATCATCCAGCACCGCGCCGATGCCCGCACTGTCCACCGCCCCCGCCAGCATCTCGGGCGAACCATTGGACAGGATCGCCGTCTGCAGCCCCGCCGCCTTCAGGTCCGCCAGCATCTGCGGCACCTCGGGATAGGCCGACAGTTCCCAGTAAAGCGCCAGCAGCCGTTCGCGCAATTCGGGATCCGCCATGCCCGCCGCCTCCAGCGCGTAATCCAGCCCGTCCTGCGTCACCTGCCAGAAATCCGTATGGGCATCGGCCACAGCACGCAGCCAGGTGTATTGCAACTGCTTCAGCCGCCAGTCCTGCGCGATCTGCGGCCAGTTTTCGGCAAAAGCCTCGCGCCCCGGCTCGGCGGCTGCAATCCGCGCGGCGGCGGCAACATCGAACAGGGTGCCATAGGCATCGAAAACACAGGTTGTAATGGTCATGGGGGTTCCTCCTGTTGCCAGTCTGGCACAAGACGGAAACGGATAAAACACAGGATTTTTGCGACGTGGCGACGCCATAGCACATCGTCACACAGCTACTTGTTAAGCAGCAACCCGATACGGCTTCCTGCGGGAATGTCGATTGTCGGCACAATATCGTCGGCTGTAAACGCAATTCCGTCCGGCCCGACTCCGCGCAGATAATACGAATCCGGTCCCGCCAGTTTATAATAAAACAGCTGCGGCGGCTTTGTCGTAATAGAAGGGTCGTAAATGCCGGAAAATGTCGCGCTATCTTTTAAAGAATCCTGCAAGCGTTCCAGCGTATCAGGGTATTCGCCATACTGGAGCTTGTAAAACTCGACCGACGGAACCAGCGAATTGAGCATCGTTTGCGACAGTTGAGCCCGCAGATCGTCATAAACCCCGCCGCGTTTGACAAAGCCGAAATAGAAAAGCGAGCCATACAAAAGAATGGTCACGCCAATCCCGACAGCCCCGAGTATCGCCAGAACCGTGCCGCCGGATTTCCTGCGGCCCAGCCCGATCACAATTGAGATGATGCCGAAAACAACGCCGATCAGCGGGATAAACGAAAGCCCGCCAATCACATAATATCCAAATCCCAGCTTCTTCCCGTTCGGTTCCGTCAAAATATGTTCCTTGAAATTACAGGTTCTCCGGCTGCATCATTCCCATGACATGATAGCCACCGTCCACGCGGATGATTTCCCCCGTGGTATAGGCACCGTAATCCGACAGCAGATAGGCCGCCGTACCGCCCACCGATTCCGGTGTTGCGTTGGAACGCAGCGGGGCGTTTTCCCCGATCACCCGATACACCTTGCGTGCGCCGCCGATTGCGGCGCCGGCCAGGGTTTTCATCGGGCCGGGGCTGACCGCATTCACGCGAATCCCCTTCGGCCCCAGATCATTCGCCAGATACCGGACCGAGGATTCCAGCGCCGCCTTGGCCACGCCCATAACGTTGTAATTCGGCTGCACCCGCTGGCTGCCCATATAGGTCAGCGTGATGATGGAGCCGCCGTTTTCCATCAACGGCACCGCACGCCGCGTCACGTCGATAAAGCTGTAGCAGGAAATATCCAGCGAGTTCAGAAAATTCGCGCGGCTGGTATTCACGAATTCGCCGGCCAGTTCCGACTTGTCGGAATAGGCGATGGCATGGACCAGAAAATCAATGCTGCCCCATTCGTTTTTCAGGATCTCGAAGGTATCGTCCAGCGAGGCCTCGTCCTGCACATCGGCGGGGATAACCAGGGACGATCCGACGCTTTCCGCCAGCGGGCGCAGACGTTTGCCGAAGCCCTCGCCCTGATAGGTAAAGGCCAGCTCCGCGCCCTCGTCGGCCAGCGTTTTCGCGATGCCCCAGGCGATGGAGCGTTCGTTGGCGACCCCCATTACAAGGCCGCGTTTTCCCTTCATCAGATCCGCCATGGCTGTTTACTCCACAAACTTGCTTAACAACATGGACCCGTTGGTGCCGCCAAAGCCGAAGCTGTTGGTCATCACGGTATCCAGCCCTGCATTTTCCACCAGTTCCGTCGCGATTTCCGCCGGATCCAATTCCGGCGCAAGAGTTTCGACGTTGATAGAGGGGGCAATGAAATCATGTTCCAGCATCAGCGTGCAGAAAATCGCCTCCAGCGCACCGGTGGCACCCTGCGCGTGGCCCGTCATGGATTTGGTAGAGCTGATCGGCGGGGTGTGGCCCTTGCCAAAGACGCGGCGCACGGCCTCTACCTCGCCGACGTCGCCGACGGGGGTGCTGGTGCCGTGGGCGTTGATATAGCCGACCTTGCGCCCCTCGGGCAGGGTGGACAGCGCCAGACGCATGGCCCGCTCGCCGCCCTCGCCCGACGGGGCCACCATATCGTGCCCGTCCGAGGTGGCGGCATAGCCGGTCACTTCCGCATAGATTTTCGCACCGCGTGCCCTGGCGTGTTCCAGATCCTCCAGCACGACCATCCCGCCGCCGCCGGCAATCACGAACCCGTCGCGGCCCGCATCGAAGGCGCGGCTCGCCTTTTCCGGGGTTTCGTTATACTTGCTGCTCATGGCGCCCATGGCGTCGAACAGGCAGGACAGGGTCCAGTCCAGTTCCTCGCCGCCGCCGGCAAACATCACGTCCTGCTTGCCCATCATGATCTGTTCCGCCGCGTTGCCGATACAATGCAGGCTGGTGGAACAGGCGCTGGTGATGGAATAGTTGATGCCCTTGATCTTGTAGGCCGTCGAAAGATTGGCCGACACGGTAGAGGACATACATTTAGGCACCGCAAAGGGCCCGATCCGCTTGGGCGCGCCCTTTTCGATCACCGTCTGGTGCGCCGCAAACATGGCCGAGGTGGACGGCCCCCCCGAGCCGGCCACAAGACCGGTGCGCGGATTGGATATGTCGTCTTCCGACAGCCCCGCATCGGCAATCGCCTGCCCCATCGCGATATAGGCATAGGCCGCCCCCGGCCCCATGAACCGCAGGGTGCGTTTGTCGATATGGTCCGCCACATTGATATCCGGCGCACCGGCGATCTGGCTGCGGAAGCCGTGCTTGACCATATCCTCGTTCGCGGTAATGCCGGAGCGGCCCGCCTTGAGCGAGGCGGTGACCTCCTCTACCGAATTTCCAATGCTGGAAACGACACCGAGACCGGTGATAACTACGCGACGCATATTGTATTCCTTTTATCCGGATTATTCCTGGGACAGGCCGACCTTCATGTCGGTAACCGTATAGACATGCACCCCGTCGGCAAACATCTTGCCATTGGCGCGGCCCAGTTTCAGGCGGCGGTCGATGACGCGGGTGAAATCGACCTCGTAGCGCACCAGTTTGGTTTCGGGGGTGACCATGCCGGTGAACTTCACCTCGCCCACACCCAGCGCCATGCCCTTGCCCTTCATCCCGCGCCAGCCGAGGTTGAACCCCGTCAGCTGCCACAGCGCATCCAGACCCAGACAGCCGGGCATGATCGGGTTGCCGACGAA
>JALWQC010000317.1 GCA_027080755.1 Paracoccaceae bacterium | reverse complement strand
TCGGTCAGGATCAGCATCCCCAACAAAAACAGCCCGACACCCCCGAGGGCTATCAGAATTCCACTATCCATAGGGCTTTGTAGCGGGTTCCGGCAAAAGGGGCCAGTCCTGGCGAAAACGTAATTGACGCAGACAGGTCGCCCCCATATCGTCCGTATATTCCCCGATACAAGAGGTGCATCATGACGACCCCCCTGACCAATGCCCAGACCCGCGATGTAGAGGCCCTGTTGCATCCCTATTCCAACGCGGTGGCCCTGCGTGAAAACGGCGTGCAGATTTTCACCTGCGGCGAAGGGATCCGCGTGTTTGACGAGTCCGGGCGCGGCTATATCGAGGGGATGTCGGGCCTGTGGTGCGCGGGGCTGGGGTTCAGCGACGCGGAACTGGTAGAGGCGGCGAAGGAACAGATGGACAAGCTGCCCTATTACCACCTGTTTTCCGGCAAAAGCCACGAACCGGCGATCGAGCTGGCCGAGCGGATCAAGGAACTGGCGCCCGATATGGCGCGGGTGTTTTACCAGTCCTCGGGGTCCGAGGCGAACGAGACGCAGGTAAAGCTGATCTGGTATTACAACAACGCGCTGGGCCGGCCGGAAAAGAAGAAGATCATCAGCCGCAAACGGGGCTATCACGGGGTGACGATCGTGTCGGCCTCTATGACCGGGCTGCCGTATAACCACATGGACTTCGACCTGCCGGTGGACCGGATATTGCACGCCGGCACGCCGCATTACTGGAAAGAGGCGGCCGAGGGCGAAACCGAGGCGGAATTTTCCAACCGTCTGGCCGCCGAGCTGGAGGCACAGATCATTCTGGAAGGCCCCGAAACCGTCGCCGCTTTTATTGCCGAGCCGGTGATGGGGGCCGGTGGCGTTGTCGTGCCGCCCGAGGGGTATTTTGCCGCTATCCAGCCGGTGCTGGAAAAATACGACGTGCTGCTGGTTTCGGACGAGGTGATCACCGGTTTCGGCCGCACGGGGGAATGGTTCGGCGCGGAAACCTTCGGGATGAAACCGACCTCTATGTCTATGGCCAAACAGCTGACGGCCGGTTTTGCGCCGCTTTCGGCGGTGGCGATCAATCAGGACATGGCCGATGTAATCGAGGCCCACTCCGGCAAGCTCGGCGTGCTGGGCCACGGGTTTACCTATGGCGGGCATCCGCTGGGCTGTGCGGTCGGGGCCAAGGCGCTGGAGATCTACAAGCGGCGCAATATCGTCGGCCATGTGCAGGATCTGGCCCCGCATTTCGCAGGCCATCTGGCACGGCTGGCAGAGCATCCGCTGGTGGGGGAATACCGCGCTGCCGGCCTGATGGGGGCGCTGGAAATGGTGCCGCGCGCGGGGGCGAAGGGATTTGCAACGCCGGGCAAGGTCGGGGCGCGGATGGCGGCGGAGCTGCTGGAGCGCGGCGTGATCGTGCGCGCGGTCGTCGATTCCATCGTTATGTGCCCGCCGATGGTGATCACGGCCGAAGAACTGGACGAAATGTTCGCCCCGATGGAAGCCGCGCTGGACGCCACGGCAGCCTGGGTGAAAGCCGGGGGGCTGGCTTGACCTGTCGCGCGGCTTGCGGCATTGAACAGGCATGTTGATCTATAAAATATTCCGCGCCCCCGAGTGGGCCGTGCTGGAGCGTGACGGGAAAACCGCCGGCGCCCCTGTCGATCTGGCTGACGGTTTCGTGCATTTTTCCACGGCGGAACAGGCTGCCGAAACCGCTGCCAAACATTTCGCCGGCGAGACGGATCTGGTGTTGCTGGCGCTGGAAAGCGAGGCGCTGGGCGAGGCGTTGAAATGGGAGCCTTCCCGTGGCGGCGCATTGTTTCCCCATCTCTATCGGGCGCTGGAAATCGGGGATGTCCTGTGGGCAAAACCCCTGCCGCTTGGCCCGCAGGGGCATGAATTTCCCGAAGGTATGGCATGAGCGGATTTCTGGACAGGCTCGGCCTGCGGCTGGCCCATATGCTGGACCCCGAAAGCGCGCACAGGCTGGCGATCCGGGCGTTGCGGGCGGGGGTGACGGCGAAAACGGGGCCGGTGACCTCGGCACGGCTGGCAACACGGGTGGCGGGGATGGAGCTGCCGAATCCGGTCGGGCTTGCGGCCGGTTTCGACAAAAACGCCGAGGCCATCGCCCCCCTGCTTCAGGCCGGTTTCGGCTTTGTCGAGGTGGGCGCCGTCACCCCGCGCCCGCAGCCGGGCAACCCCAAACCGCGCCTGTTCCGTCTGTCCGAAGACCGGGCCGCCATCAACCGTTTCGGGTTCAATAACGACGGTATGGACGTGATTGCCGAGCGCCTGTCCCTGCGCCCGCCCCGCGGGATTGTGGGGATCAATCTGGGCGCCAACAAGGACAGCACGGACCGGGCGCTCGACTATGCCCGCGTGCTGGAAACCTGCGGGAATTTCGTGGATTTCGCGACAGTGAACGTGTCCTCGCCCAATACGGAAAAGCTGCGGGATTTGCAGGGAAAGGCGGCCTTGGGGGCGCTGTTGCACGGGGTGTTGCAGGCCCGCGAGGCGCTGGAAACCCGTCCGGCCATTTTCCTGAAAATCGCGCCGGATTTGCAGGATTCGGAACTGGAGGATGTGGCCGCCGTTGCCCTGTCCAGCGGGATCGACGGGATCATTGCCACCAACACCACGCTGGACCGGCAGGGCCTGCACGGGCCGTTTGCACAGGAAAAGGGCGGGCTTTCGGGCCAGCCCCTGTTTGAAAAATCCACCCGCGTTCTGGCGCGTCTGTCCGTGCTGACAGGGGGCGAAATCCCCTTGATCGGCGTTGGCGGGGTGGCGAGTGCCGGGCAGGCCTATGCCAAAATCCGCGCCGGTGCCTCGGCTGTGCAGCTCTATACGGCGCTGGTGTATGGCGGTATCGGGCTGGCGGGCGAGATTGCGCGCGGGCTGGACGAATTGCTGGAACGCGACGGTTTTGCCACTGTGGCCGAGGCCGTGGGAACCAATCGGAAGGAATGGCTATGACGAAGGTAAAAATCTGGCACAACCCGCGCTGCTCGAAATCGCGCGCAACACTGGAAATCCTGCAGGATTCCGGCGCGGAGATCGAGGTGGTGCGCTACAAGGAAACCCCGCCGGATGCGGCGGAAATCCGGCAGGCGCTGGATCTGCTGGGGCTGTCGGCCCGTGATCTGGTGCGCAAGGGGGAGGCGGCCTTCAAGGCGCTGGGCCTGAAGGATGCGGATGAAAACACGCTGGTTGCGGCGATGGCGGAACATCCCGAACTGATTGAACGGCCGGTGGTTTTTGCCAACGGCAAGGCCGCGATCGGCCGTCCGCCCGAAAGCGTCAAGACGATCCTGTAAGCTGAAAGAACGGCCCTGGGCCCGGTGGGGAATTGGCGGCGCGACATATCCACTAAACCGGTTTAGTGGATATGTCGGCGCTCTCGTATCCCGTTGGTATTGCAGGGATTATCCGGCTATACGCAGAATTTCCGCAGCCGGTTTAAGGAAATATCAACCAAACCGGAACCACCTAGGATTCGGCCTCGGCCTCCAGTGCCGGATAGTAGCGCCACAGGGTCAGCGCGCGTGCCAGATCGAATATCATCAGCGCCGCCCACAGCCCGTGGTTACCCCGGAGCGGCACCAGCACCAGCAGGGCCAGACCGTAAACCACAACCGATTGCAGCATGGCCACGCGCATATCCCTTGTGCGTGTCGCGCCGATGAAAACCCCGTCGAACATCCAGCTTGGCAATCCGACCAGCGGGAAAATCACCATCCACCACAGGAACGCCTTGGCCGCAACGCGAACGTCCGGGGCGGTGGTCATCAGGTCGATCAGGGCCGGTCCGAGCAGCAGGAAAACCGCGGTCAGCAACAGGCTGCCGGCCAGGGCCCACTGGCTCGACAGCAGGGCGCCGCGGCGCAGGGCCGCGCGATTCTTCGCCCCCAGCGCCATGCCGACAAAGGTTTCCGCGCCAAAGGCGAAACCGTCCAGCGCATAGGCGGTGATTTCCACGAATTGCAGCAGGATCTGGTTTGCGGCCAGCGTGATATCGCCCATGCCCGCCCCCAGAAAGGTGAACATGATAAAGCTGGCCTGCAGCAGCATGGAGCGCAGCATGATATCGCGGCTGACGCTGGCCATGCGGCGGATTTTGGCGGGGTCGAAAATGCGGCTCCAGTCACGCCAGCGGGCCTTGGCGAAAATGCTGCGGGCCAGCCAGAGGCCCAGAAAAAGGCCGCTCCATTCCGCGAACAGGGTTGCGGCGGCAACGCCTTCTACGCCCCAGCCCAGCCCCAGAACGAACCACAGGTCCAGCCCCACATTCAGCCCGTTCATCCACAGTTGCAGCACCAGCACGGCGCGGGTGCGTTCCATGGCGATCAGCCAGCCGGTAATGGCATAGAGCGCAATCGCCGCCGGGGCGCCCCAGATGCGGATGGACATATAGCGCCGCGCCAGGGTTTCTACTTCGGGCGTGGCGGGCGAAACGGCGAAGGCGGCGCGGAACAGCAGGCTTTGCAGCAGGATAATCACGATGCCGGCTGCCAGCCCGATCAGCAGGCCGCGCAGCAGGATGGTGCCGGTTTCGGCCTTGTCCCCCGCACCGCGCGCCTGCGCGACAAAGCCCGATGTCCCCATCCGCAGGAACCCGAACAGCCAGTAGAAGGCCGACAGGATGATCGCCCCCACCCCGACCGCCCCGATCGGGGCCGCTGCGCC
>JALWQC010000316.1 GCA_027080755.1 Paracoccaceae bacterium | reverse complement strand
GTTGTTGGCATCCTTGCCCTGACGCTCGGCCTCTTTTTCGTCCAGAATCCCGCGACGCTGGGCCGCGGCGATGCAGATCACCAGATCAAGGTCGTGTTCCTTGGCAAGGGCGCTCCACTGTTCCTGGATCTGGCGGTCGTCCTGGGGCGGGATGGTCAGGCGCGTACCCACATTCACCCCGTCATGGTAGAAAAACACCCGGTGGACCTCGTGTCCGGCGGCCAGGGCCGCCTTGACGAAGTTATAGGCCGTGTCCGACGCCTCGTGCGTGTAGGGGCCTGCGCTGACAACTACTCCGAATTTCATTCCGTAGCTCCTAGAAATGAACGTGTGCGGATGCGTTCATGGTCTTGCGCGCACCGGTCCACGTGTCGATGTGGTGCTTGGTAAACGCCAGACCGGTCAGTTCGAAGAACCGGTTCCAGCCGATCCGCTCGATCCACTCGCCCATGCGCTCCCAGTGTTTCGCATCTTTCTTGTAGGTTTCGAGGATCTTCATAACGACCTCGGTTACCTCGGGCCAATGCGGCGGGTTGTTGGGCAGGTTGGCGACGGCCAGCTTGTGGAAGGTCGGCTTGGAACGGGCGTTGGAATGCTTGCCACCCACCCAGATCGCGATCTTGGTGCTGTCGGCGCCGTTGATCTGCATCGGCGGACAGGGCGGATAACAGGCCCCGCAGCAGACGCATTTCTTCTCGTCGATTTCAAGCGAGGGCTTGCCGTCCACCATCGCCGGCCGGATCGCGGCCACGGGGCAGCGGGCGACAACGGCGGGGCGTTCACAAACGTTGGCCACCAGATCGTGGTTGATCTTCGGCGGTTTGGTATACTGCACGTTCACGGCAATATCGCCCTGGCCACCGCAGTTGATCTGGCAACAGGATGTGGTGATACGCACACGGTTCGGCATCTGCTCGCGCACGAATTCCTTGTGCATCTTGTCCATCAGCGATTTCACCACGCCGGACGCATCGGTGCCCGGAATATCGCAGTGCAGCCAGCCCTGCGTGTGGCTGATCATGGAAATAGAGCCACCGGTGCCGCCGACGGGGAAGCCGGCCTCGGTCAGCGCCTCGATCAGGGGTTCCACCTTGGCCTCGTCCGCCACCATGTATTCGATGTTGGAACGGGTGGTGAAACGGATGTGGCCGTCGGCGAATTCGTCACCGATGTCGCACAGCTTGCGGATGGTATAGACATCCATCTGGCGCTGGGTGCCGGCGCGCACCGTGAACAGCTTGTCGCCGGACTTGGACACATGGCACAGCACACCGGGGCGCTTGCGTTCATGGTAATCCCAGTTGCCGTAGTTCTTCACGCTCAACGGGTGCATATACGGAAACGGATCCGGAACACCTACTTCATCGGGCATGCGTGGCTTTGCGCTCATATCGTTCATTCTTTTTCCTCCCTACCCTCGTCCCTGCGGACTGCGGGCGTATCAAATTTGAAATGTGGGCGTAGTGCCGACTTAATCGTCGGCAGCCACAGTCATGCCGGCCTCGCGGGCCTTGCGCTCGAAGTATTTCGCGGCTTCCTCGTTGAAGTCGTCCGTGCGCACATAGCTGGAGGTCCGCGGGTGGTTGACCATATTCGGATCCGCCGGAATGTTCATCGCCTCCAGGAAGGCCGGCACGCCGATACGGTCGATACATTCGCCGATACGTTCGTGTTCCAGCGCGTTGTCGGCAAAGAATTCCATGCACTCTTCGGCGAACTCTTCCAGCTTTTCGAAATCCTCGTCTGTTTCCAGCTTCATGAAGGGGATAATCATCGTCCCCATCAGATCGCCCACTTTCAGCGAGCGCTTGCCGCCGATCATGATGGATGCGCCGCGATCATCACCGGGCGACAGCGCCTTGGTCATGACGTTGATACAGTGCATGCAGCGCACGCAGGACTTGTTGTCGATCTCCAGCGTGTCATCGTCGTTCAGCGAGATGGCGCGCGTCGGGCACATGTTCACAACCGTGTCGATCGTATACTTGCGACCCACTTCCGCGATATGTTCCTTGACCTTGTCCTGCTTGATCTTGATATCGTCGCGCCATGTGCCGATCACGGCAAAGTCGGCGCGGTGGATGGCGTTCACACAGTCGTTGCCGCAGCCCGAGAATTTGAACTTGAACTTGTAGGGCATGGCCGGACGGTGCATTTCGTCCAGCAGACGGTTGATAATGCCGCGGTGCGCACGCACCCCGTCAAAGCAGGACTGCTCGCAACGGGCGTGGCCGACGCAGGACATCGCGGTGCGCAGCGCGGGGCCGGCGCCGCCAAGGTCGAAACCGATTTCGTTGAAGGCATCAAAGGCCGGCTGTGCCGCCTCGGAGGTGCAGCCCTGGAACATAATGTCGCCGGACTGCCCGTGGAAGGCGATCAGGCCCGAGCCATGCTCCTCCCAGATATCGCAGAGCTGGCGCAGAATGTCGGTGTTATAGTGGTTCCCCGCCGGCGGCATAACGCGCAGCGTGTGGAATTCTTTCGAGGCCGGATAATCCTTGGCCACTTCGGAAAAGCGCGGGATGATACCGCCGCCATAGCCCAGAACCGACAAGGTGCCGCCCTTCCAGAACCCGAGGCGTTCTTCGTAGGAATGTTCCAGCTGGCCCAGAAGGTCGTTCATCATCGGGGCATATTTTTTGTCCTTCGAATCACGAAGGCGCTTCAGACCTGTCACAAAGCTTGGCCAGGGACCGCCTTCCAGCTCGTCGAGCATCGGGGTCTCGTGTATGCCGTTCACCTTGTCGTCACCGGTTTCTGCGTCTTTCATCGGGTTCTCCTCCTTTTGAGATGCGGCCAGTTGCCTCCGGCTCTTTTTGTATCGGTTACATATTAATGCTTCGCGAAAGCCTAAATGATTTGCAAAGCTCCGAGGTAAATTTATATATTATGATTAACGAATGTAAAGTGAAACGTGGTCGCAGAGGTAACAGAATTGCTGTTTTCCTTATGTGCAGCGCAACATAAATACCCGAGCAAAAAACTCGGATCGGAGGTAAAATGCACAAACCGCTTGGAATTACAGGAATTTCCCCTTTTGCGCCCGCTAATTCCCCGGAATACCAACAGTGGCGGGCCGCGCGGCTGGAAAACGCCGAAAAGGCCGCCGGTTGGGGGTTTTTACAGATTCGCGATCCGAAAAACCTGTCCGCCGAGGAACGCGCCGAGGTATTGCGGCGCTGTGACGCAACCAATTTCGCCCTCTATCAATTCACGCCGAACGATGACGAATCAGACACCCGCGATTCGCTGCGCCGTCTGGCCGATGCCCTGAACCTCGGCCTGCCCGAGGGGCACCGCAGCGCCGGCGAAAAGGCCATCGTCGCCCTGACCGTTTCCGAGGCACCAAGCCAGCGCGGCTATATCCCCTATTCGCGCAAGGCGATCAACTGGCACACCGACGGCTACTACAACCCGCCCGACCAGGAAATCCGCGGCTTTCTTCTGCATTGCGGCCGCGACGCCACTACGGGCGGGCGCAACCAGATTCTGGACCACACCGTCGCCTACATCCGCCTGCGTGACGAAAACCCCGCCTATATAGATGCCCTGATGCACCCGCAGGCCATGACCATCCCCGCCAATGTCGAACCCGACGGCACCACCCGCCCCGCCAGCGTCGGGCCGGTGTTTGCCGCGGACAGGGACGGCAACCTGACCATGCGCTACACCGCACGCACCCGTTCCATCGAATGGCGCGACGATCCGCTAACGCGCGAGGCGGCGACCTTCCTGCGCGATCTGCTGATGGCCGGCGACCCGCTGATGATCGAGGCAAAGTTGAAACCGGGGCAAGGGGTGTTTAACAATAATGTCCTGCACACCCGCACGGCTTTCGACCCTGACGAAACCGGCAACCATAGCCGGCGCCTGATGTATCGGGTAAGATACTTTAACAGAATTGGGAGTTAACAACAAAATGGCACGCCTGAGCGACCTTATCATCGGCCACCCCGAGGTGACCTCTTTTGCCGAACTGGAAAAACTGGTGGCCCACGCCGCCGAATCCGGTCATATGTTCATCGAATTCGATGTGAAACCGGATTACCGCGACACGCCGAAGAAATGGGAATGGAAACTGGAAACCGTGTTTACCAGAGGGCTGAAATATGACTGAGGGCGAGGCAACCCTCCTGACCGAGATGGAGCTCCCCTTCCACCGGCAGGCCCGTCTCCAGGACATCGCCTTTGTCGGCGGGCTGCACATGCTGCGCCTGACCTTTCGCGAACGCAAACGCTTCACGATGATTGACCTGGACAGGAAAACCGCTGAAGAAATGGCCCGGGCGCTGCTCGACTGGGCAGACAAACAACCGGAATAAGGCGCAACATGGACCATCTACCCGTTTTCCTCGACATCAAGGGGCGCAAGGTTATCGTTGACGGCGGCGGCAGCATCGCCGCCCGTCGGGCCGAGCGCGCCCTGCAGGCCGGTGCGCTGGTCCATGTCTTTGCCCCCGCGCTGGACGACGAATTCCGCGAGATCCGCGAAAACCCCCGTCTGACCCACCACGCCCGCGCGCCCGAACTTCCCGATTTCGTCGGCGCCGCCATCGCCTATGGCGCCACCGAAAACCCGGACCGCGACCGCGCGCTTTATGAAATGGCCAACCACCACCATGTGCTGGCCAATGTCGCGGATGTCACCGAATACTGCGATTTCATCACACCTTCCATCATCGACCGCTCGCCGCTGGTGATCGCCATTTCCTCGGGCGGGGCGGCGCCGATCATCGCCCGCATC
>JALWQC010000315.1 GCA_027080755.1 Paracoccaceae bacterium | reverse complement strand
GTGCCAATACCGCGAGACCGTTCTGGGATTCGAGGCCGAGGTCGGCGCAACGCAGGAAAGCCATCACCACCATGTCGAGGGGCAGGGCGCCAATGCCCCCGGCGCCACGGTCGAAACCTGTGATCTGTGCGCGGATTTCTGCACCGGTGCCTGCCGGCTGGATATGGACCACGGCCACGACCATACGCATGCGCACGGCGCCCACAGCCACGACCATACGCATGCGCATGGCCATCACCACCACCATGATCACGTGCATCCCGAATACCCGCAGGCCGACCACCCGCTGGGGCCGGAATCGGTGCGCAAACGGCTGAAGGACTGAGGGTGGCACGCCCTGTCGAAATGTCCCGCCGGAGCGCCCGCTCCGGTTCGCGCCCGACCCCGCCCCCCAGGGCGGGCGCGAAATGCGCCCACCCCCGGCGTCGGGCGCGAACCTCTGTGGCAGGTTGTTCCGATGGAGTATGAAAAATCCCCCTCGGCCATCTACGCACAATCCTTCGCCACCGTGCGGGAGGAGGCCGATCTGACGCATCTGCCCGCCGCCCTGCATCCCGTCGCCATCCGCCTGATCCACGCCTGCGGCATGGTCGATGTGCCGGATGATCTGGCCTTTTCGCCGGACCTTCACACGGCCGCCCATACGGCCCTGAAGGGGGGCGCGCCGGTGTTGTGCGATGTGGAAATGGTCGGCGCGGGCATCATCCGGCGCTACCTGCCCGATACCGACGTCCTCGTCACCCTGAACGACCCGCGTGTGCCGGAACTGGCGAAAACCCTTGGCACCACACGCTCGGCCGCGGCGGTGGAGCTGTGGCAGGACCATATCGAAGGCGCGGTTGTCGCGATCGGCAATGCGCCCACGGCCCTGTTCCACCTGCTGGAAAAACTGGACGAAGGCTGGCCGAAACCGGCCGCGATTCTGGGCTTTCCGGTCGGTTTTGTCGGCGCGGCGGAATCCAAGGCAGAGCTTGCCGCCAACCCGCGCGGCGTGCCATATCTGGCGCTACACGGACGGCGCGGCGGCTCGGCTATGGCCTCGGCGGCGGTGAACGGACTGGCGGCAGGATTACCGGAGGAAACCCTATGAAACCCTGGCTACATATCGTTGGAATCGGCGAGGACGGCATGGACGGCCTGACCCCGGCCACCCGCGCCGTGGTCGAGGCGGCCGAGGTCATCGTCGGCGGTGCGCGCCACCATGTTCTGGCCGCCAACCCGCAGGCCGAAACCCTTAGCTGGCCCTCGCCCTTCAACGCCCTGATCGACGATCTGAAGGCGCGGCGCGGCAAGCGGGTCGTGGTGCTGGCCACCGGTGATCCCCTGTGGTTTTCCGTCGGGGCCAAGATCGGGCGGCATTTTCCGCCGGACGAAATCACCTTCCACCCGCAGCTGTCCGCCTTTCAGCTGGCCGCCGCGCGCATGGGGTGGAGCATGGCAGATCTGGAAACCCTGACCGTCCACGGCCGTCCGGTGGAACAGATGATCGCCTTCATCCAGCCCGACGTGCGCCTGCTGATCCTGACGACGGGGGCGGAAACGCCGTCGCAGATCGCGAAGTTTCTGGCCGAGCGGGGCTTTGGCAAGTCGCGCATGACCGTACTGTCGCGTATGGGCGGCCCGGACGAGGGGCGTTTCGAAGGGCTGGCCGAAAGCTGGGACCATACGGTGCCGTCTTTCAATACGCTGGCCGTGGAATGTGTCGCGGCGCCGGATGCGGCGCTGCTGCCGCGGGTGCCGGGGCTGCCGGACGCGATGTTTACCCATGACGGCACCATGACCAAACGCGAGGTGCGGGCCGCGACGCTGGCCAAGCTGATGCCGATGCGCGGGGCCTTGCTGTGGGATGTGGGGACGGGCTGCGGATCCGTCGCGGTGGAATGGCTGCGCGCGGCGCGCTATGCCCGCGCCATCGGAATAGAGCCGCGCGCCGACCGGCGCACCATGGCGGCCGACAATGCGCAGGCGCTGGGCGTGCCGGCGCTGGAACTGGTGGACGGCCGCGTGCCCGACGCCCTGTCCGGCCTGCCGGCGCCGGACGCGATTTTTATCGGCGGGGGGCTGTCCGGCGAAACCTTCGGGGCCTGCTGGTCCGCCCTGCGCCCGCTTGGCCGGATCGTGGTTAACGCCGTGACGCTGGAAAGCCAGACGCTGCTGCTGGAACTGCATAAAACCTATGGCGGCGATCTGGTGCAAATATCTGTTAACCGTGCGGAAACATTGGGGAGTCTGACCGGCTGGTCCCCGCTGCGCCCCGTAACCCAGTGGAGTCTGATCAAAAGATGAATGGTAAACTGATCGGCGTCGGGCTTGGGCCGGGCGACCCGGAACTGATGACATTGAAGGCGCATCGTGTGATTGCGAATGCGGCGGTTATCGCCTATCCGGCGCTGGAAAACGGGGACAGCTTTGCGCGCTCTATCGCGGCGGATGTGATCCCCGATGCGGCGCGCGAAATTACCATCCATATCCCGATGACACAGGAGCGCGCCCCCGCGCAGGCGGCCTATGATCGCGGTGCGGCGGATATTGCCGCGGCGCTGGAAACCGGCCGCGACGTGGTGGTCCTGTGCGAGGGGGACCCGTTTTTCTATGGCTCTTTCATGTATCTTTTCACCCGTCTGGCGGACCGTTTTACCACGGAAATCATCCCCGGCGTGACCTCGGTCACGGCCTGTGCGGCGGCGGCGAAAACTCCGCTGACGGCGCGCAACGATGTGTTAACCATCATCCCCGGCCCGCTGGATTCCGACACCATGCGCCAGCGTATTGAAGCCGCCGGCGCCGTGGCCATCATGAAAGTCGGCCGCCACCTCGGCAAAATCCGCACCCTGCTGGAGCAAATGGATCTGGCTCCCCGCGCCCGCTATATCGAGCGCGCCAGCCTGCCCTCCGAACGTGTCCTGCCCCTGTCCGAAGCGCCGGACCCCGCCCCCTATTTTTCCATGATCCTGATCGCGAAAGGCCAAGACCCGTGGCTGACCTGACCCCCGTAATTATCTGCCTTTCCCCTTCGGGCGAGGCCACTGCGCAGCGCATTGCCGCCGCGCTGGACGCCCCCCTGCATGGCCGCAAGGGGCGGGTTTCGCAGGCCGATGCCTGGTTCCCCGATGCGCTTGAACATGTGCGGATGCTGTTTCAGGCCGGGCATCCGGTGATCGGGGTTTGTGCCGCCGGCATTCTGGTGCGTGCGGTTGCGCCGGTGCTGGCCGACAAACGCCGCGAGCCGCCGGTGATTGCGGTGCCCGATGATGGCGCGACCGTGATTCCGCTGTTGGGCGGGCATCACGGGGCGAACCGGCTGGCCAGGGAAATTGCCGAAGCTTTACAATCGGTTGCCGCGGTTACCACGGCGGGGGACGTGTCGCTGGGGATTGCGCTGGACGAGCCTCCGGCCGGCTACCGTCTGGCCAACCCCGAGGATGCGAAACCGGTGATGATGGCGCTTTTGAGCGGGCAGAAACCGCGGATAGAGGGCGAAAATATCTGGGGGCTGGAGGGCGGCGAAGGGCCGGTCAGGCTGGTGGTTTCCGAAGCGCCGGTGGAGGGTGGCGACTCGGTTCTGGCCTATCATCCGCAGCGGTTTACGCTTGGCCTTGGCTGCGCGCGCGGCTGTGATCCGGCCGAGATGTGGACCCTGGTTAACGAAACCCTGACGCAGGCCGGTATCGCCCCCGAAGCGGTCGCAAGCGTCAATTCGCTGGACCTGAAGGCGGACGAGCCGGCGGTGATCGAAACCGCGAAACGTCTGGGGGTTCCCCTGCGCGTCTTCACCGCCGCGGAGCTGGAATCCGAGGCCCCGCGGCTGGCCACCCCCTCGGATGTGGTCTTTGCCGAGGTCGGCTGTCACGGGGTCGCCGAAGGGGCGGCGCTGGCGGCGGCAGGGCCGGAGGGCACGCTGGCAGTGGAAAAACGCAAGACCGCGAATGCCACCTGCGCCATTGCCCGCGCGCCGGAGCCGCTTAGCACCATACGCGGGCGTATGCGCGGAAAACTGTCGATTGTCGGCATCGGTCCGGGGCAACACAGCTGGCGCACACCCGAGGCCAGCACCCTGATCGCCGAGGCGGACGAGCTGGTGGGTTACGGGCTGTATATCGACCTGCTCGGCCCGCTGGCAGCCGGCAAGACCCGCAGCGATTTCCCGCTGGGCGGCGAAGAGGACCGCTGCCGTTACGCGCTGGAACAGGCGGGCAAGGGGCATACTGTGGCGCTGATTTGTTCAGGCGATGCAGGTATTTACGCCATGGGCGCGCTGGTTTACGAACTGCTCGATCGCGCCCCCGGGGCGCACGGGGTGTCCGATGCCGCGCGCCGCGTAGAGGTGGTTTCCACCCCCGGCGTTTCGGCCCTGCAAGGGGCGGCGGCACGGGCGGGGGCACCGCTCGGCCATGATTTCTGCGCCATTTCCCTGTCCGATCTTCTGACCCCGCGCGCCGACATCCTGCGCCGTTTGCAGGCCGCGGCCGAGGGGGATTTTGTCATCGCTTTCTACAATCCCGTCTCCAGACGCCGCCGTACGTTGCTGGCCGAGGCGCGCGATATCCTGTTGCGCCACCGTCCTGCGAACACGCCGGTTATGCTGGCCTCCAACCTTGGGCGGGCGGGGGAAACAGTGCGCTATGTGCGGCTGGCGGATTTGCAGGTGGACGATGTGGATATGCTGACGGTTGTTCTGGTCGGCTCCAGCCATTCGCGACTGGCCGAACTGGGCGAGGGGCCGCGCATGTATACGCCGCGCGGCTAT
>JALWQC010000314.1 GCA_027080755.1 Paracoccaceae bacterium | reverse complement strand
TTTGCCAAAGCAGGTTATTTCCATCCCGATCCGGCGTTGTGACATGGCCGAATACATGGGCATGCAGCCCGAAACCATCAGCCGCGGCTTTCGCCAGCTGGAGGAAATGGGAATCCTGCACATGCAGGATCTGAAAACCGTGGTGCTGGAAAACGAGCCCGCCCTGCGCCGCATCGCCAACGGCGCACGCGACATCAGCCATATCACGGCCGACCCCAAGGCAAAGATCAAGATCCTGAGCTTCGGGTGAAATGCCCCCCGAGGCAACAGGCGACCACCCAGACAGGCCCGCATAGGCGTCAGATGTTGGAATTACGCCCAAGGCGGCGCAGGCTGTACCAGATCACCGCCAGAGCCGCCGCCAGCCACAGCGCGCCCCAGGCCATCACCGGCCCGCCGAAGTTGTAGGCCATGGCATAGGCATCCGAGCTTTCGCCGGAGCGCCGGATCGTGTCGTCGAAAATATCGAAGGGCACATAGATCATGCTGGTCAGCCCGATCACCCGCAGCGCCAAATCATTGACCCGCGCCGATAAAAACCGCGCACTGGCCAACATCGCCACGCCCATCGCCACGCCAAAGGCGATCCCGAACAGGTCGCGGATGAACAGGCCGGTAATCACCAGCATCAGCACCCCCAGCGCTGCCATCACCCGCTTGTCCGCCCGGCTGCGCAACGCCGCCATAAACAGCCCTACCCCGAACAAAAGCGAGCCAAGATACCCCGCCGACAGGATCGCGAACATATTGCCGCCGCGCGTCATCGTCACCCCGCCCTGCTGCGGCGAAACGCTGATACTGGCCACCGAGCCACCGGTAAGCCAGGTCGCCGTGGCGTGGCCCAGTTCGTGCAGAAACACGATCAGGATTTTCAGCGGCAGCATCACCGGCGTTTGCCAGAAAACAAAAACCGCCACCGTCAGGGCAATCAGCTGCCAATGTCCTTTAACAATTTTCACGGGCTCTCTTTCGGGGTTACAGCGGCCAGAAGACCGGAATCAGAAGGCTGGCAAGGATACCGATTGCCAGATTTAACGGAATACCTATGCGCATGAAATCGGTAAATTTATACCCCCCCGGCCCATAGACCAGCGTATTCGTCTGATAGCCGATCGGAGTGGCAAAGCTGGCCGAAGCGGCGACCATCACCGCCACTACCAGCGGGCGCGGATCGACTCCGATGGCCGTGGCCAGTCCGATTGCCACCGGCGTCACCACCACCGCCACAGCATTGTTGGACACCAGTTCCGTCAGGATCGAGGTCAGCAGGTAAATCCCCCAGACCAGCAGCGGCGCGGGCAGACCGGCCAGATAGGGGGCCAGCCCCGTTGCCAGCATTTCCACGGCGCCGGAATCCTGCAACGCCGCGCCGATGGCCAGCATGGAAAAGATCAGCACCAGCAAACGCCCGTCGACAAAACCGAATGCCTCTTCCGCGTCGATGCAGCGGGTCAGCAGGACAATGGCCACGCCGACCACTGCCAGCGGGAAAATCGGTGCCACGCCCAGCGCCGACAGTATCACGACCCCGAACAGCACCGACAGCACCACCGGCGCATGGCGGCGGCGATAGGGGCGCGCCGTCGGGCAGGACAGATCGACCAGATCCTCGGCCGCGGCCAGCCGCTGGATATCCTCGGGGGCGCCTTCCAGCAGCAGGGTATCGCCAACGCGCACCACCACATCGTCCAGTTGCCGCCCGATGTTCTGCGCGCGCCGATGCACCGCCAGCGTATACACCCCGTAGCGCCGCCGCAGCCGCAGCGACCCCAGCGAGCGCCCGACCAGCTTGCAGCCCGGGGATATCAGGGCCTCTACCGTGGTGGTCTTGCGCCGCGACAGCTGATCGACCATGTGGACCTCGCTGCTGGCTTTCAGGCCCAGCAATTCGTCAACCCCCGTGCGCAAGACCACGCGGTCGCCCGATTGCAGCACCACCGTATCGAGCCCGCGGCGCAGGGAATCATCCCCCCGCAGCACATCCACCACCCGCATCCCGCGGCGCTTGAACAGGGCCACCTCGTGCAGGGGCTGGCCGATCAGGGGGCTGCCTTCGGGCAGGGCTACCTCGGTGAAAAAGCGCATCTGGCGCCGGTTGCCCAGCATATCGGCCATGGAACTGCGATCCGGCAGCAGCACAGGCCCCAGAAAGCGCAGATATGCCACCCCGAAGGCCACCAGAATGATTGCCAGCGGCGTGACCTCGAACAGGGTAAAGGGGCGCAGCCCCGCCGCCGTGGCCACCCCGTCCACCAGCAGGTTGGTAGAGGTCCCGATCAGGGTCAGCATCCCCCCCAGAATCGCCGTATAGGACAAAGGGATCAGCAGGCGCGAGCTGGAAATCCCCATGCTTTTCGCCAGCCCCATCACCACGGGGATCATCAACACCACCACCGGCGTATTGTTCATAAAGGCCGAGGCCACAATCGTGAACAGCCCCAGCCCCGCCAGAACCGTTTTCGGCCTGTCCTTGCCATAGCGTGCCACCAGATCGGTCAGCACATTCAACGCCCCCGTGCGCACCAGCCCGCCGGAAATGACAAACATCGCCGCAACCGTCCAGGGGGCGGGGTTGGCAAAGGCGTTCTGCAAATCCGCAACCGGCAAGGCCCCCGTCACCAGCAGAACCGCTACCCCGCCAAGGGCGACGACCTCGCTCGGGTAGGTTTCGCGGATGAACAGGATGAACATGCCGGCCACGACGGCCAGGCTCAGGATTGCGGGCATCGGGGCCGTGGTCAGGATATCGGGCATAACGCCCCCCTATTCGGAATCACGCGGTTGCACCAAGACTATCCCGATCAGGATCAACACGAAAGCCACCCAGACCCAGACCGTATAGCGTTCCCCCAGCAACAGCATCGACCAGGCCACCCCGAAGCCCGTAACCGTATAGGCCACCTGCGAGGCAAACACCGCCCCGGCCTGCCCCACCAGCCAGAGGTAGGTCGCATAGGTCCCCCAGCTGACCACGGCCGTGGCCACAATGCTCCATTCCGCCGGTCCCCAGGGGACAAGGGGATTGATAAACTGCCCCGTAGCCAGCGTGACTGGGGCAACCAGCAGGATCCCGACAAGCCCCGCACCGAACAGGATCTGCATCGAATCCAGCCCGCGCGCCCCATACCAGAGCATAAAATTCCCCTCGCCGCCGTAAAACAGCGGCGCCAGCATGGCAATCAGCACATAGACCGCCAAGCCCGGCGCCGGCAGACTGGTGGCGGGGGCGGCAATCAGCACGATCGCCAGCAGCCCGCACAAGGCCCCGGCAATACGCACCGCCGAGGGGCGCTCGTGGCCCAGAAAAATCGCGATCGGCATGGCGAAAATCGGCACCAGCGCCGTAATAATCGCCATCACCCCCGCCGGCAGATGGCTGACCCCGACATAAGAGGCATAGTTGGGCAGCACCGCCCCGATCAGGGAAATCCCGATATAAAGCGGGATATGTGCGCGCCGCCCCAGCAGGGCCTTGCCCCGCGCCCGAATGCTGATCCCCGACAGCACCACCGAGATAACCAGCCCCCACAGGATAATCCCCAGCGGTTTATAGCCGGTAGAGACCGCAATTTTCATGAAAACCGGCGTAATCCCCCAGCTGGCCCCCATAGCAAGCAAAACCAGATAGTAGAACCGTTTCCGCGCCATATTCCTGCAAACCCGTTGTGATGGTGCCTTGCGCACAATGGCGGGAAATATCACGGGTTTGGCGGCCCGCGTCAATGATATTCAGACGCTGCAGCTGGCCCCGCCCAGAACGCAGAATTTGGCGCAATGGGGATGGTTCAGCTTTACCGGCGCCTCGGCCTCTTGCAAGGTCCGGCCCAGCTCGAACTGTTTGTCATAGGCCAGCAGGGTGCAGGCCAGAACCACGGGCGAGTCGGCGCCCTTGCGTTTGACTACCATGCGCGAGGTGGCGCACATGACGTCCCCGGGGGATTTGTGCAGGATGCCCCAGCACTCGGTGGTGATCTCCGGCACATCCACGCGCACGTCCATTTCCGGAAACAGCACAGTTGCCGCAGGATCGAAAGCATCGATATCATAGCCCCGCGCCTTGAACAAAGCGGCGTATCCCGCGCGGCTTTGCGCATCGCTATCGCCCCATTGCGTGCGGCCGGCCAGCGCCATACGAAAGCCGTTTTCCTGCAACCAGTCCATGCCTTTTATCGTGATATCATAAGACCCTGCACCGCGTTCTTCATCATGCAGATCAGGATTGAAATGGTCCAGCGATACGCGCAACACCAGCCGGTCGCCAAATTCCGCCCGCAAGGCCAGCAGGCCGTCCTGCACACGTTTGCGCATCATCGGCCGCATGGCGTTGGTCAGCACCAGCACGTTGAACCCCCGTTCCAGCGACAGGCGCAGCATATCGAGGATCTGCGGGTTCATGAACGGCTCGCCGCCGGTAAAGCCGATTTCCCCGACCGGCCAGCCGCGCTCCGGTATCTGGTCCAGATAGGCAGCCACCTCGGGCGCGGTCATATAGACCAGCGCGTCGTTTTCGGGGCTGCTGTCGATATAGCAATTGGCGCAGGTGATGTTGCACAGGGTGCCGGTGTTGAACCACAGGGTCCGCACGCCGGCCAGATGCACCACAGCGCGGCGCTCGCCTTTGGCGGTGATATCGGGGTGGCTGAATTTGGCCACAGGTGTCTGGTCGTTCATCGGCTGTCCTGTTTTTTTGCCAACCTCGCGTTCTTGCGCCCCGGGGTCAAGGGCGGATCCCTCACACCCGCACACATTGGCGTCAGGCGGGGG
>JALWQC010000313.1 GCA_027080755.1 Paracoccaceae bacterium | reverse complement strand
AGTTTGACCACCTCGGCGCCGGCCTCGATCTGTCTGGACAGATATTCGATCGTGGCATCCGTTACCAGATCGATCAGCTTTGCAAAGCCTTCGGGATCCCGATACATCCAGTTACGCGCCGGCCCCTGATCCGGTGTCCCACGACCGGCAACCATATAGCTTGCCACCGTCCAGGGCGCCCCGGCAAAGCCGATAAAGGTTGTCTCGGGGGGTAAGGCCGCCGCGATCTGTTTGACGGACTGGTAGATCGGCGCAAGTGTTTCGTGAATATCCTCGATATTCTTCAGCTTTCCCAGATCCTCGACCGAGGTAACCGGATTAAGGCGCGGTCCCTCGCCGGTTTCAAACCACAGATCCATGCCCAGCGCCTGCGGCAACAACAGGATGTCGGCAAACAGGATAGCCGCATCAAATCCGAAACGCCGGATCGGTTGCAGGGTTACCTCGGTTGCGAAATCGGGATTGTAGCATAAATCCAGAAAACCACCGGCATCGGCCCGCGTTGCCCGATATTCCGGCAGGTATCGCCCTGCCTGACGCATCATCCAGACCGGAGGCGTTTTCATCGTTTCCCCGGCAAGGGCGCGAAGCATTTTTTTCTTGGGCTGTCCGGTCATTTTTCTCTCCTACTCTTAAATAAGATATTTAAGAGAAGTGGTGGTTGATAGTAGATCATGTGTATAACGGGGATTACCGTATTTCCAAAGTTTTGCACAGGCTTATCCACGGCTGAAACCAGCGACAAACCCGCCCATGCGCCCTTTGTTTCAGTAGTAAAACCGATTTCGGGGAAAGGAAACCGGAAAACGATAAAAATATTGTGGACAGGTTTTCCACAGGGATAGTTTGTGTAGCAAAAAAGAAAAGCATCGGGAAAACTTTCCCGCCGGAATTTATCTGTTAGTATCCCGATGGTGATACCAGATTTATCACCTGTTTTATCCACAGCCCGATTGCAGGAGGGTCGCGTGCCAAGGCAACAAAACCGCATCCTTTTGGTCTCGGATTCCACGGGTGAAACAGTCACCGCCAGCGTAGAGGCCACCGCCAGCCAGTTTCCAAGGGTTGAAACCGACATTACCCTGCATTCTTTTGTCCGCAATAGCGAGCGTATGAAACAGTTGCTGCACGATGTGGAAACCTATGATCTTGTGGTTTACACGATTATGAACCCGAAACTGGCCGATATGGTGCAGGAAACCTGCAATTTTGCCTCGGTTCCCTGCGTGGCGCTTCTGGATCCGGTGTTGCAGGCCTTCGAGGGGCTGACAGGATCGGCGGCAGCGGGCAAGCCGGGGCGGCAGTATTCTGTCGATACCGGCTATCTGGATCGTGTCAGGGCGATTGACTATGCCATCAGCCTTGATGACGGGCTAAGCGCCAAACATCTGGCGCAGGCCGATGTTATTCTTGTCGGGGTCAGCCGGACATCCAAAACTCCGACCTGTATTTATCTGGCCTATCAGGGGATCAGGGCCGCGAATGTCCCGCTTGTCCCCGATCAGGAGCCGCCGGACAGTTTTTTTCAGGCCTTGCGGGCGGGGGTGCCGGTTGTCGGCCTGATTGCCAGCCCGACGCGTCTGTCACAGGTTCGAAAATACCGTTTGCGCAGCCTGGGAACCCCGGAAATAGAGGATTACGCAAAAACGGGGGAAATCCAGGCAGAGCTGGCCTCGGCGCGGCTGTTTTTCGAGAAATACGATATACCGGTTATCGATGTCACCCGCCGTTCAATAGAGGAAACCGCCGCTGCCGTTCGCGGTATTCTGGCGCAAAAGGAGCAGGGATAGGATGTTTATTCTGGCATCAGGCTCGCAAGCGCGGGCGGATATGTTGCGTAATGCGGGCGTGTCTGTGGAAACGCAGGTCGCCCATATCGACGAGACGCAGGTAAAGGACGAAATGCTGGCAGAGGGTGCCGGCGGTGGCGATATTGCCCTTCGGCTGGCGGATCTGAAAGCCCGAAAGGTTGCGAGGGGCCGCCCCGATGCGCTGGTTCTGGGGGCGGATCAGGTGCTTGTCTGTCAGGGGGTGCTGTTTGACAAACCGCGAACGATCCTCGAGGCCCGCGCGCAATTGACCGGTTTGCGCGGAAAAACCCATGAACTACTGTCGGCTGCGGTGATTTACGAAAACGGGGCGCCGGTCTGGCAAGGGATCGGACAGGCACACCTGAAGATGCGGAATTTTAGCGAGGCATTTCTGGATATGTATATCGAACGGCTTGGCAAGGATCTGTTAACCACGGTTGGCGGATACAAACTGGAAGGCCTTGGCGCGCAGCTTTTTGCGCAGGTCGAAGGGGATTACTTCACGGTTCTGGGGTTGCCGTTGCTGGAGGTTCTCGAAGAATTGCGAACGCGGGGAGTCTGTGAAAAATGACGGATACAATTTTACGCGCGGGGGTTGTCGGCTGGCCGGTAGAGCATAGCAAATCCCCTGTTTTGCACGGCTATTGGCTGAAACGCTATAATATCGCCGGAACCTATCAGGCCATCCCCCTGCCGCAGGACAAATTCGAAACCGGCATTCGGAAGCTGGCAAAACAAGGCTATCGCGGGGTGAATATCACCATTCCCCACAAGGAAACCATGTTGGCGATGGCGGATAGTGTTACGGATCGGGCGGCTATGATCGGGGCGGCGAATACAGTGTTTTTCCATTCTGACGGCTCTATCGGGGTGGATAATACCGATGGATACGGGTTTATCCGCAATTTGTATCAAAATGCCCCCGTCTGGGATCCGAAAGCAGGTCCGGCGCTGGTTCTGGGGGCCGGCGGGGCCTCGCGCGCTGTGATTGCCGCGTTGTTGGAGGCCGGCGCCCCGACAATCCGTCTGGCCAATCGCACCCGTTTGCGTGCCGAAATGCTGGCCGAACATTTCGGCGCGCGTGTTGAAGTGGTGGACTGGAACCGCGCCAGCGATGCGATGGACGGGGCAATGACGATTGTAAACACCACCTCTTTGGGGATGCAGGGGCAGCCGGATTTGCATGTGCATTTCGCTGCGGCCCCGAAGGCGGCGCTGGTTACGGATATCGTTTATACCCCGCTGGTTACCCCGTTTCTGGCGAAAGCGGCGGAACAGGGGCTGGAAACCGTGGATGGGCTGGGTATGTTGCTGCATCAGGCGGTTCCGGGCTTTGAAATCTGGTTCGGAACCACCCCAGAAGTCGATGAAGGATTACGCAAGGCGGTGTTGGCATGAGCTACATTCTGGGTTTGACCGGCTCTATCGGAATGGGAAAATCGACTACGGCGCGGTTTTTTCAGGCAGCGGGGGTGCCGGTCTGGGATGCGGATGCTGCTGTGCATCGTTTGTATGAAGGGGATGCGGTTCCGGTGATTGCGCGGCTTGCCCCCTTTGCCGTGGTTGACGGCGCGGTTGATCGGGGCCGCTTGCGCGATGCGGTGTTAAAGGACTCCGCCCTACTGAAACAGGTAGAGAACGCCGTGCATCCTCTTGTGGCGCAGGACCGGCAGGCCTTTCTGGACCAACACGCCGACGCCCCGCTTGTGGTGTGCGACATCCCGCTTTTGTATGAAACCGGCGCGGATGAATGGCTGGACGGTGTTCTGGTCGTAACCGCCAGCCCCGAGGTGCAGCGCCAGCGGGTTCTGGAACGGGAAAACATGTCGGAAGAGGTTTTTAACGACATCCTGTCCAAACAAACGCCCGATGCGGAAAAACGCCGGCGGGCGGATTTTATCATTGATACCGGCCACGGAATGGAACATGCCGGTGCCGAGGTGTTGGCCATAGTGGACCATTTGTCCGGGGGAAGATAATGCGCGAAATTGTTCTGGATACAGAGACGACCGGACTCGACCCCAACAGCGGTGATCGTCTGGTGGAAATCGGCGGGGTGGAGCTGATAAACCACATGCCCACAGGGGAAACCTATCACCAGTATATCAACCCCGAACGCGACATGCCCGAGGGCGCCTTTGCCGTGCATGGGCTAAGCAGCGAATTTTTGTCCGACAAGCCGGTTTTTGCCAGCATTGCGCAGGAATTTCTGGATTTTATCGGGGATTCGAAGCTGGTAATCCACAACGCGGCGTTCGATATGAAATTCCTGAACGCGGAATTGAAGTGGATAAACAAGCCGCAACTGCCGTGGTCGCAGGCGATCGATACGCTGGATATGGCGCGAAAGAAATATCCCGGCGCGCAGAATTCCCTTGATGCGCTGTGCCGGCGGTTCGGGATTACGACGGAACGGGAATTGCACGGGGCGTTGCTCGATTCCCAAATTCTGGCAGAAGTGTATCTGGAGCTGATCGGCGGCCGCCAGCCGGATTTCATGCTGTCGGTTGTAAAAACGGACGCGGGCGGCAAAACGGAGCATTCGGAATACACCCCCCCGAAACGTCCAACCCCCCTGCCGCCCCGTATTTCGGAGGCCGAGGCCAGGGCGCATGCGGAATTTGTGGAAAAGCTGGGGGAAAACGCGATCTGGAAGCAGTTTATGTAAAAGGCGGCCCGAAAGCCGCCCTTTGTATCAGATTCAGGAAACGGGCTGGTCTTTGGCCTGTTCCTGTGCGCGGCGCGCCAGTTCGTTGCGGTAAAGGGCAACGTAATCGATGGTGTCCAGATTCAGCGGCGGATAGCCCCCGTCGCGGGTAACGTCGCTGACAACCCGGCGCAGGAACGGGAAGATCAGGCGCGGACATTCGACCATCAAGAAGGGGTGCCGCTGTTCGTTGGGGATGCCTTCGGTGTGCAGACGGCCGGGATAGGGCTGTCCCCGCCCGCCCCGCCCCCCCC
>JALWQC010000312.1:295-4778 GCA_027080755.1 Paracoccaceae bacterium | reverse complement strand
CAGAAAATGGATGCGCTGTCCTCGATGGCCAATATCGCCGGCTATCGCGCCGTGATCGAGGCGGCGGACAACTTCGGGCGCTTTTTCACCGGCCAGATCACCGCTGCGGGCAAGGTTCCGCCGGCGCGGGTTCTGGTTGTGGGCGCCGGTGTGGCCGGTCTGGCCGCGATCGGCACGGCGACCTCGCTCGGGGCGATCACGCTGGCCTTCGATGTGCGCCCCGAAGTGGCGGAACAGATCGAATCGATGGGGGCGGAGTTTGTTTTCCTCGATTTCGACGAGGAACTGACCGACGGTGCCGCCACCGGTGGCTATGCCGCGCCCTCCAGCCCGGAATTCCGCGAAAAGCAGCTGGAAAAATTCCGCGAGCTGGCCCCGGATATCGATATCGTCATCACCACCGCCCTGATCCCGGGCCGCGATGCGCCCAAGCTCTGGACCAAGGATATGGTCGAAGCGATGCAGCCCGGCTCGGTCATTGTCGATCTGGCGGCGGAAAAGGGTGGCAACTGCGAGCTGACCGTGATGGACGAAAAGGTTGTCTCCGACAATGACGTCACCATCATCGGCTACACGGATTTCCCCAGCCGCATGGCGACGCAATCCTCCATTCTTTACGGCAACAACATCCGCCACATGGTGGACGACCTGACGCCGGAAAAGAACGGCGAGGCCGTGCTGGACATGGAAGACGACGTCATCCGCTCCGCCATGGTCACCAAGGACGGGGAAATCACCTTCCCGCCGCCGCCGCTGAAGGTGCAGGCGATTGCTGCCAAGACCGAAAAGAAGCCGGAAAAAACGCCCGAGGAAATCAAGGCCGAAGAAGCCGAGGCCATGAAAAAGGCCGGCCAGCAACAGACCATGATGCTGGTGGCCGGTGGTCTGCTGATGCTGCTGATCGGGGCCTATGCGCCGGCCAGCTTCATGCAGCACTTCATCGTTTTCGTCCTGTCGGTCTTTATCGGCTTCCAGGTGATCTGGAACGTCAGCCATGCGCTGCACACGCCGCTGATGGCTGTGACCAACGCGATTTCGGGGATTATCATCCTCGGGGCGCTGTTGCAGATCGGCACCGGCGGGTTCTGGGTGCCGCTTCTGGCGGGTATCTCGGTCCTGATCGCATCCATCAACATCGTCGGGGGCTTTATGGTCACGCGGCGCATGTTGGCCATGTTCCAGAAAAGCTAAGGGAGGCTGAACAATGAGTTATGGTATTGTAACAGCTGGATATATTGCAGCTTCCGTTCTGTTCATCCTCGCATTGGGCGGGCTGTCGGACCAGGAAAAAGCCAAACGCGCCGTCTGGTACGGCATTATCGGCATGGGCATCGCGGTGTTTGTGACTGTCTTCGGGCCGCAGGTGACCTCCTACTGGTTCCTGATCCCGATGATGGCGATCGGGGCGGCCATCGGGGCCGTGGTTGCGCAACGTGTGGAAATGACCGGCATGCCGCAGCTGGTGGCGGCGCTGCATTCCTTTGTCGGTCTGGCGGCGGTGTTTATCGGCATCAATTCCTATCTGCATGCCCCCGCGATGCTGACCCACGCCGAGGAGCTGATCCATCAGGTTGAAATCTTCGTCGGAGTCTTCATCGGCGCGATCACCTTTACCGGCTCCATCGTTGCCTATGGCAAGCTGGCCGGGCAGATCGACGGCAAGGCGCTGATCCTGCCCTATCGCCACACGATGAACGTGGCGGGGCTGGTGGTCTCGGTGATCCTGATGCTGATGTTTTTGAACGGCGCCGGCCTCTGGACGCTGCTGTTGATGACGCTGATCGCCTTTGCCATCGGTGCGCATCTGGTGCTGGCCATTGGCGGCGCGGATATGCCGGTTGTGGTGTCCATGCTGAACTCCTATTCCGGCTGGGCGGCGGCGGCGACGGGCTTTATGCTGGGCAACGATCTGCTGATCGTGACCGGTGCGCTGGTCGGCTCTTCGGGGGCGATCCTGTCCTATATCATGTGCGAGGCGATGAACCGCAAATTCCTTTCGGTCATTCTGGGCGGCTTCGGCGGCCCCACCGGCCCCGCCATGGAAATAGAGGGTGAACAGGTGCCGATCGACGCCGACGGTGTGGCCGCAGCGCTGGAAGAGGCGCAGAATATCGTCATCGTTCCGGGGTACGGCATGGCCGTGGCACAGGCGCAGCAGTCGATTTCCGAGCTGACAAAACGCCTGCGCGCCAAGGGCAAGAACGTGCGTTTCGCCATCCATCCGGTGGCGGGCCGTCTGCCGGGCCATATGAACGTGCTTCTGGCCGAGGCCAAGGTCCCCTACGACATCGTGCTGGAAATGGACGAGATCAACGAGGATTTCCCCGATACCGACGTGGTAATCGTGGTCGGCTCCAACGACATCGTGAACCCCGCCGCGCAAGAGGATCCCAACTCCCCCATCGCCGGCATGCCGGTGCTGGAGGTCTGGAAAGCCAAGAACGTGTTTGTATCCAAACGCGGGCAGGGGACCGGCTATTCCGGCATCGAGAACCCGCTGTTCTACAAGGAAAACACGCGCATGTTCTACGGTGATGCCAAGGCCAGCATCGACGCGCTGCTGCAGCGGATCACATAACAAAAAGGGCGGGAATTTCCCCGCCCTTTATTTTTTCTTAACCAATCTGTGCAATAACAGATTCATTGAGCGATAGAGGCTTACGAGGTCTCAGGGTTTATCGCGCCAGAATTAAGAATTTGTTACCACACCAACCCACCCGATCGTTGCGCCGATTTACAACCGGCATATGTCAGCAACATGTTCAAGGATCGGGTCTGGCGCGATAGCCCTAAATACCGGCGAATCCGACCCGATACGCCCCCTCGCCAGAGGCTCCGGCCTTCCCCGAGATTTCCGCACCAAAACGGGGCTGTTTCACGCAAGCGCCGTATTTTTTGTGCCTTCCATACAAAAAAGGCGGGGATTTCCCCGCCTTTGCTGTGGATTCTGCCGGCCGTGTTACGGGCGGATGATCGTCCAGCCCTGTTCGTTCAGGGTCATCAGTTCGATCACACCGGCGGGGACCACCTCGGCATATTCGGTGATCGGGGGGGCCTTGCCCTCTTTGCGGGTCATGCCCTGAATGGTGTTGTTGCAGGCGGCAAAGGTCACATTCGGCATGCTCTGCCCGAAGGAGCGCACGCGCTCCAGCACCGGCGAGGTATCGGTGCGCAGCATGTGCAGACCGGCGTTAAAGGCGACGATGCGGATCTCGACCTCTTCGCCGATGCCCTCGTAATATTTGGTGACATTGGCCGCGACATTCAGAACCGTATTCATTTTCTGGGCGCTGTTATCGCTGATTTGCAGGGCCAGATGGTGGATGCCGTCGTCCTGTGCCCTGGCCGGCAGGGCCGCCAGCAGGATCATGGTGAAGGCGACGCCAAGTAGTGTTAACAGGTTTTTCATTGTTTACTCCCTTTGTTATGGGAATAGGCTAACACCACATCACGAGGCTGTGAAGAAAAAACTATACATTAGAATTTGTGAATAAAGGGCCACCCCGAAGCGCGGCCCCGATTTATGCCCGAAGGCTTATTCATCCTCCAGAATCGCCATGCGATACAGGTGCCATGTCGCATGCCCCAGCACCGGCAGCGAGATGATCAGCCCCAGAAACATCGGCAGCATGGATACAAACAGGATCACCGCCACGATCAGCCCCCATGTGATCATGACGACAAAATTGTTCAGCACCAGCGAGAAACTGGTGATCATTGCCGTAACTACGTCGATCTCGCGGTCCACGATCAGCGGGATGCCGACGACGGTGATGGAAAACAGCACAAAGGCCAGAAACCCGCCCGAGATCGTGCCCATGATAAACATCATCAGCCCCTCTTTGGTGAACAGCAGGTCGGTAGAGGTCATGACATTCGTCAACGGTTTCAGCCCGAAGGACAGCGCGAAAACCAGATGGGCCATGTAAACCCAGATCAGGAAAATGAACAGAACGACAAAGGCCATCGACGGGACCTGGCGCTTGCGCTCGGCATAGATGGCTTGCAGGACCTGCACCCAGGTGGTGTTCTTGTCCTTTTCGCGCAGGCGGCTGACCTCGTAAAAGCCGACGGCGAAAAACGGGGCGAGGATGGGAAAGCCGGCCGCAAGCGGCACGATCGACCAGTCCGAGCGCCAGACGATGAACTGCATATACAGCAATATCCCGACGGCCGAAAACACCGCGCCGAACACCATGCCATAGATCGGGCAGGCGCGGAAATCGGCCCAGCCTTTGGCCAATGCTATCCTGAGGTCGGAAAAATCCAGCTCCGCTATTTGCGGCAGCGGCGTGGTTTGTGTGGTATCTGTCATAGTCTCCCCTTTGTTTTACGGGGGAGATCTGCGCCTCCCCTCTGTTTTACAGGGGAAGCGTAGGCGATATTTTACGCGCAAATCAAGTCACATCTGAGATGCGTCTTTTTGCATGTGTGGTTTAGCGCGCGGCCGTCGCGGCCTTGGCGCGGTTGGGACGGCGCCGTT
>JALWQC010000312.1:0-285 GCA_027080755.1 Paracoccaceae bacterium | reverse complement strand
CGGATTGCCGCCACCGTCCGCACGGGCGCGGCGCTGTCCGCCACCGCCGTTACGCGGTTTGTTGCCCTGCCAGCCCTTGGTTTTCTTGGGCTTGGGGTCGGGGCCGGTGCGTTCGATCAGAGTCTTTTTGATGATCTTTTCGACCGCGGCCAGTTTCTTCAGCTCGTCCGGGGAACACAGGGTGATCGCCACGCCCGAGGCCCCGTTACGCCCGGTGCGCCCGATGCGGTGGACATAGTTTTCCGCCTCGTCCGGCCGGTCGAAATTGATGACATGGGTGATGCC
>JALWQC010000311.1 GCA_027080755.1 Paracoccaceae bacterium | reverse complement strand
CCGCCTGCAACGAGGGTTCGACCCGCGTGACCTTGGCTAGATAGATGTTGCCGGCAAGCTGGCGTTTGTTGAGGGACTCAAAGTCGAATTCATCCACCTTGTTTCCGTCAACCACCACAACGCGGGTTTCTTCCGCGTGGGTGGCATCGATAAGCATTTTCTTTGACATGTTGACTTTCTACGACGAACGGGCGGGGGGCCGTCTGGCGATATGTCCTGCCTGTTCGTGATGTTGCTTGGGGAGAAAACGCCAGCCACATGGCAAAGCCCGGGGCGATCCGCCCCGAAATCCGTTCTGCCTGTTTCTGCGCGTTTCATCGCGGTTGTTTTCCTAAGTGCCTGTGGCACCAGTGTTAAAGCTGCACCGATACGTTCGGATTGCAGGATTGCGGGTGGCGCAAGCGCCCGTCGCATACGGCGGGAATACTGTCCCTTTACGGTGTATGCGACAAAACTTTTGACCGGCTGTCGTCCGTTTCCAAGGAAAGGCACAGCCCGGTTGTGCTACTCTAGCCGTGTATATCCATGTAATTCAACCAAAATCGGCATTTATTGGCCAAAGAAACGGATTACCGGTTTTCACGGGCGTTCCCGACCCTATATACTGGCAGTGTTTTTGACGCCCTCCGTATGCTTGACTATACCTGCGGCGTTTACTGGAGGTGGAATCGTTGCTCAGGGCAATACTGAATTTTTTCGGGTTTCTGTTTACATGGATAACCCTTGGTGTGTTTGCAGCCTTTCTGGGGCTGTCGGCGCTGTTCTGGATATACAGCCACGATCTGCCCAACTACGACCAGCTGTCGAATTACGAGCCGCCGACCCTGTCGCGAATCTATTCCGGCCGGGGCGAGGTGATGGACGAGTTCGCCCGCGAGCGGCGCCTGTTCACCCCCATCGACGAAATCCCCGACATCGTGAAGCAGGCCTTTATCAGCGCCGAGGATAAAAACTTCTATCACCACAAGGGCTATGACCCGATGGGGATTCTGAAGGCGCTTGTGGATGCGGCGCGGGGCGGGCGGTTGCGCGGGGCCTCTACTATTACACAACAGGTGATGAAAAACTTCCTGCTGGACGGCTCGCGCAAGCTGGAACGCAAGATCAAGGAAATCGTGCTGGCCTCGCGGATCGAAAACACGCTGAGCAAGGACGAGATACTGAGCCTCTATCTGAACGAGATTTTTCTGGGCCAGAACTCCTATGGTGTGACGGCGGCGGCGCAGACCTATTTCAACAAGCCGCTGGAAGATCTGACCATTGCCGAGGCCGC
Source organism: Paracoccaceae bacterium (assembly GCA_027080755.1). Lineage (GTDB taxonomy): Bacteria > Pseudomonadota > Alphaproteobacteria > Rhodobacterales > Rhodobacteraceae > NORP23. Next base: position 3,507 of record JALWQC010000311.1, on the reverse strand, counting down.
CTTTCTGGCCGTGCAGCCCAAGGACCCCAACGACCACCATCCGGTGCGCAACCATGACCGGGCCGTGGCGCGGCGCAATTTCATCATCAAGGAGATGATGGAAAACGGCTATATCACCCCCGAGCAGGCGGAAGAGGCCAAAAACGCCCCCTTGCTGACCGTGCAGGGCGGGGATTTCCCGTCCGCGCGCTCGCAATTGCCGCCGCGCAGCTATTTCACCGACGAAATCCGCCGCCAGCTGTCGCGCACCCTGGGTGAGGACAAGCTGTTCGAGGGCGGCCTCGCCATCCGCGCCACGATGGACCCGGAGTTGCAGGCCGTGGCGGCAAAATCGCTGCAGGACGGGCTGGTGGCCTATGATCGCCGCCAGAAGGTCTATTACGGCCCGCTCGACACCATAGAGGGCGCCGATGCCATGTCCGGGGAAGACTGGCGCAAGGCCCTGTCGGATCTGCGTCTGCCCCGCGACATCGAAGGCTGGCATCTGGCCGTGGTCCTGAAGGTCGGCGACAGTTCCGTGCGCGTCGGCATAGAGGACGTGCCCGAGGACGGGGACGGGCACTATATCAGCGTGAAAACCACCAAATGGGCGCGCAAGCTGGACGAGGATAACAAACCGGGCAAAACCCCGAAAACCGCCGCCGATATCTGGAATGTGGGCGACGTTATTCTGGTATCCGCCAAAACCGACAAGAACGGCGATTTCGACCATTGGGAAATGGAACAGGTGCCGGCCGTGCAGGGCGCCTTCATGGCGATGGATACGGTTACGGGCCGCGTTCTGGCCATGCAGGGCGGATTTTCCTACCAGACTTCGGTTTTCAATCGCACCACGCAGGCCAAGCGCCAGCCCGGTTCCGCGTTCAAACCCTTTGTCTATGCCGCCGCGCTTGACAACGGCTATACGCCGGCCACCATCGTGGTGGACGCCCCGATCGAGGTGGATATGGGCGATATGATCTGGCGGCCGCAGAATTCCTCGCGCAAGTTTTACGGGCCGGCGCCGATGCGCACGGGGATTGTCTATTCGCGCAACCTGATGACGGTGCGCATCGCCCAGAGCGTCGGGATGGATGTCGTCAGCGCCTATGCGGAACGTTTCGGCGTTTACAAGGACATGCCGCAGCTGCTGTCCTATTCGCTGGGGGCGGGGGAAACCACGCTCTATAAAATGGTGGCGGCCTACGGCATGTTCGCCAACGGCGGCAAACGGATCGAGCCGACGCTGGTGGACCGTGTGCAGGACCGTTACGGCAACACCATTTTCCGGCACGACAAACGCATCTGCGACGATTGTCAGGGCCCGCGCATGGCCACAGAACGCGAGCCCTGGGTGAAGGACAACTCGGAACGGATCATGGATCCGGTGACCGCGTATCAGCTGACCTCCATGATGCAGGACGTGGTTGCCCGCGGCACGGCGGCAAAGACCGTCGGTAATGTCCTGCGTGTGCCGATCGCCGGTAAAACCGGCACCACCAACCAGTCGCGCGACGCCTGGTTTATCGGTTTCACCCCCAATATCGTCGCCGGCTGCTATATCGGTTTCGACATTCCCAAACCGATGGGACACGGGGCTTACGGGGGCTCTTTGTGCGGGCCGGTGTTCTCGGAATTCATGAAGGTTGCGCTGAAACGGTTCCCGACCATCAAATACGACGTTCCCCCCGGCACGGTTTTCGTGAAAATCGACCGTTACAGCGGCGTGCGTCTGCCCGATGATGCCACGGGCGACAATGTGGTGACAGAACTCTTCCGCGAGGGCGAGGAGCCCGGCTATGGCGCTTACGGCGAATTCATCGACGGCGGCTTTACCATGGGGCGGGATCTGCTGTTCTTCAATCAGGGCGAGGCCGATACCTACGACACGATAGAGCTGAACGGGGAACAGATTATCGTCGGGCCGAAGCCCAGTTTCGGCTCGCTTTCCAGCGGCGGGCAATACTGACCCTTTACCATATCCCTCCGGCTGGTTAGATAGGCGTAACACCGAAACCAGCCGGAGCAGTCGCAAATGCGTGCGGAAACAGAAAACCAGGTCGCCGAGATCGAAAAAACCCTTGAACTGCTGCGCCAGCGCATGGATTTCGAGACAGCCCCGCACCGTCTGGAAGAATTCGACGCCCTGTCCGAGGATCCGACCCTGTGGGACAATCCCGAAAAGGCGCAAAAGCTGATGCGCGAACGCCAGAACCTTGTGGATGCGATGGACAACTACAAATCCCTGTCCGGGGACTTGCAGGACAACATCGACCTGATCGAACTGGGCGAGATGGAGGGTGACGAGGAAGTCGTAACCGAGGCGGAAAACGCCATCGCCGCCCTGCGCGAAAAGGCCGCCAAAATGGAGCTGGAGGCCCTGCTCGACGGCGAGGCCGACAGCAACGATACCTTCCTGGAAATCAACGCCGGGGCAGGGGGGACGGAAAGCTGCGACTGGGCCTCCATGCTGGCGCGGATGTATGTCCGCTGGGCGGAAAAGAAGGGCTATAAGGTGGAAACCGTCGCCTATAATGCCGGCGACGAGGCGGGGATAAAATCCGTGACCTACAAGATCAGCGGCCACAATGCCTATGGCTGGCTGAAGGGCGAAAGCGGGGTGCATCGTCTGGTGCGGATTTCCCCCTTTGACAGCGCGGCGAAACGGCATACCTCTTTCAGCTCGGTCTGGGTGTATCCGGTGATTGACGACACCATCAACATCGAAATCAATCCCGCCGATATCCGTGTGGATACCTACCGGTCCTCGGGGGCCGGCGGGCAGCATGTGAACAAGACGGATTCCGCCGTGCGCATCACGCACCACCCGTCGGGGATCGTGGTTACCAGCTCGGAAAAATCGCAGCACCAGAACCGCGCCAACTGTATGGCGGCGCTGAAATCGCGCTTGTACGAACTGGAAATGCGCAAACGCAACCAGTCCATCCAGGACGCCCATGACGCCAAGGGCGATGCGGGCTGGGGCAACCAGATCCGGTCCTATGTGTTGCAGCCCTACCAGATGGTCAAGGACCTGCGCACCAATGTGGAAACCTCGGATACGCAGGGGGTTCTGAACGGCGATCTGGACAAATTCATGGCGGCAACGCTGGCACAGGGGATGGCCGGCAAGTCCCGCGCCGATGCGAACGAGGATTAAGGATGAAAACCATTACCACAACCGCCGCGCTGGCGGAATTTTGCGACGCTTGCGCCGATCAGCCCTATGTGACGGTGGATACGGAATTTCTGCGCGAGCGCACCTATTATTCCAAGCTGTGTCTGGTGCAGATGGCCTATCCCGGGCAGGGGGACGAAAACGCGGTGATCATCGACCCGCTGGCCGAGGGCATCGACCTGGGCCCGATGTATGACCTGTTCCGCAACGAAAACGTGGTCAAGGTTTTCCACGCCGCGCGCCAGGATCTGGAAATTTTCGCGGTAGAGGCCGGCGTGATCCCGACCCCGTTTTTCGACACCCAGATTGCGGCCATGGTCTGCGGCTTTGGCGAGCAGGTTGGTTATGAA